>NZ_JTKZ01000166.1:0-11378 GCF_000799035.1 Delftia sp. ZNC0008 | reverse complement strand
CCGCGTGTGGTCACGGTGCGCGGTCGCCCGCTATGCTTGGCGACCCGCATTTCCTGCATCACCGTGCACTGCCATGACTGTACGCACCATATTGAAAATGGGTGATCCGCGCCTGCTGCGCGTCGCCCAGCCCGTGACCGAATTCGACACCGACGAACTGCACCTGCTGCTCAGCGACCTGCTGGACACCATGCATGCCGCCAATGGCGCGGGGCTGGCCGCGCCGCAGATTGGCGTGGACCTGCAGATGGTGGTGTTCGGCTCCGGCCTGCCCAATCCGCGCTACCCCGATGCACCGGTGGTGCCGCGCACCGTGCTCATCAACCCGGTCATCACGCCCATCGGCGAAGACGAACAGATGGACTGGGAAGGCTGCCTGTCCGTACCCGGCATGCGTGGCATGGTGCCGCGCTGGAGCCGTATCCGCTACACGGGCTTCGATGTCTTTGGCGATGCGATCGATCGCACGGTGGATGGCTTTCATGCGCGGGTGGTCCAGCATGAGTGCGACCACCTCTGGGGAAAGCTCTATCCCATGCGCATGCGCGACTTCCGCCAGTTCGGCTTCACCGATGTGCTGTTCCCCGGCATCAGCGCTGCCGAGGATGACTGAGCGGACTTGCTTGCCGCTGTAATTTCAAGATCTGCGGTCAGGTCTTTGTATACAAATCGGTAGACAATTTTTCCATGCTGGCGCCGTACAGTGGCACTTCCCGCGAAGGCGGGGATTGTGTGCGTGCGCCCGCCAAGAGCTGCCAAGCAGCCACCGGGCTTCGCGATGCAGGATGCAGGAGAGCGCGGCCTATCGGGTCGGCGGCAAAGGGTGCGCGGGGGCGCGCCTGCCGCCATCCGGCTGCCGCGTACTTGTCCGGCGTTCTGTGAACAAGAGGACAAGGAGACAGCGATGGAAAAAAGTTCTGGCAATGCGCCGGCCCTGGGCGCAGACATCCGCCCGGAGGACGAGCAACTCGGCCTCACGGCCAACACCCTCTATGGTTTGCAGCATGTGCTGACCATGTACGGAGGCATCGTGGCCGTGCCCCTGGTCATGGCCAATGCGGCCGGCATGTCGGCGGCCGACACGGGCCTGCTGATCACGGCCTGCCTTTTCATGGGCGGGCTGGCCACGCTGCTGCAGACGCTGGGCATTCCGTTCTTCGGCTCGCGCCTGCCGCTGGTGCAGGGCGTGTCCTTCTCGGGCGTGGCCACCATGGTCAGCATCCTGCACACGGGCGGCGGCATGCAGGGCGTGCTGGGCGCCGTGCTCTTTGCCTCGGTGTTCGGCCTGATCATTGCGCCCATTTTTTCCAAACTCACCCGGTTTTTCCCGCCGCTGGTCAATGGCTGCGTGATCACCATCATCGGCCTGTCGCTGATGCCGGTGGCGGCCCACTGGGCCATGGGCGGCAATCCCCAGGCGGCCGACTACGGAAGTATGGGCAACATCGG
Source organism: Delftia sp. ZNC0008 (assembly GCF_000799035.1). Taxonomy (NCBI): domain Bacteria; kingdom Pseudomonadati; phylum Pseudomonadota; class Betaproteobacteria; order Burkholderiales; family Comamonadaceae; genus Delftia; species Delftia sp. ZNC0008. The sequence goes on along the minus strand of NZ_JTKZ01000166.1, from coordinate 9,929 downwards.
CCTGGCCGGGCTGTCCCTGGTCATCGTGCTGGCGCTGAGCAAGCTGGGCAACGCCATGATCTCGCGCCTGTCCATCCTGCTGGCCATCGTCATCGGCACGGCGGTGGCGGCCATGATCGGCAAGTCCGACTTTTCCGAGGTGGGCAGCGGTGCGTGGTTCGCCGTGCCCATGCCGCTGCACTTCGGCTGGCCGACCTTCAGCCTGGCGGCGACGCTTTCCATGTCCATCGTGATCTTGGTGACCTTGGTGGAGACCTCGGCCGACATCCTGGCCGTGGGCGACATCGTGGGCACCCGCGTGGATTCGCGCCGCCTGGCCGACGGCCTGCGTGCCGACATGCTGTCCAGCGTGGTGGCCCCGTTCTTCGGTTCGTTCACGCAGAGCGCCTTTGCCCAGAACGTGGGTCTGGTCGCGGTCACGGGCATCAAGAGCCGCTATGTGGTGGCCTTCAGCGGGCTGATCCTGATCGCCTTCGGACTGCTGCCCATCATGGGGCGCATCGTGGCCTGCGTGCCGCCCTCGGTGCTGGGAGGCGCGGGCCTGGTGCTCTTTGGCACGGTGGCAGCCAGCGGCATCCGCACGCTGGCCAAGGTGGACTATCACAACAACATGAACCTGATCATCGTGGCGGCGTCCATCGGCATGGGCGTGCTGCCCATGGTCAAGCCGGACTTCTATCACCACTTCCCGGACTGGTTCGCCACCATGTTCCATTCGGGCATCAGCTCCACTGCGGTGACCGTGCTGCTGCTGAACCTGGTCTTCAACCACTTCAAGCAGGGCAACCCCGAAGAGCCATCGGTGTTCGGCGCCGGATCGGAGCGCGTGCTCAGCGAGGCCGTGCTGTCTGCCCTCGCCGATGGCGACCGGGTGGTCGATGGCAAGCTCTATGACCGCGAGGGCAAGCAAGTGGCCACGGTGTCGGCGCCTGCGTCCGCCATGCACTGATGGCTGCATCCCCGCCTGCCAGCGCATGAACCCGACGAGCCCGCCCTGCACAACAGGGCGGGCTTTTTTTGCGCAATCGGCTCAGACTGCCAGGGCCTGCAAAAGCTCGGTCTCTATGAGCAGCTGGTGCTGGTTGTTCTGCAGCTCGGCACCCTCGATGAGGAAGCTGTCCTCCACTCGCTCGCCCAGCGTGCTGACCTTGGCCAACTGCACGCTCAGGTGGTGCTGGGCCAGGATGCGCGCCACGGTGTAGAGCAGGCCGGCGCGGTCCGTGGCCGAGATGGACAGCAGCCAGTGCTGGGCCTTGTCGTCGGGTCGCAGCGTGACGCGCGGCGCGAAGGGGAAGCTCTTGACGCGGCGCGACAGGCGCCGGGGCGAGGGCTCGCGCAGCGGCCCGCCCTCCATCAGCGCGGCGACCAGGTCGTTCTCGACCATGTGCATGAGTTCGCGGTACTGCTCCTGCATGGCGGGCGCCACCACCTGGAAGGTGTCCAGCGCATAGCTGTTGTGGGCCGTGTGCACGCGCGCATCCAGGATGGAAAACGCTGCGCGGTCGAAGTAGCCGCAGATGCGCGCGAACAGATCGGGCTGGTCGGGTGCGTAGACCAGCACCTGCAGTCCCTCGCCCGCCAGTGAGCGGCGCGCACGCACCACGGGGCGGGTGGTGCCCACGTGGCGCGACAGGTGGCGTGTGTGCCAGGCGATGTCGGCCGCCTCATGGCGCATGAAGTAGTCCACGCCCAGCGTGTCCCAGAGCTTCTTGTGGGACTCGAAGGGCTGGGCCGTCAGCGCCAGCTGCACCAGCGCCTCGCGCCGGCGCGCCTCGATCTCGGCGGCCGCGTCGGGCGCGCGGCCGCCCATCACGCGCAGAGTCAGGCGATAGGTGTCCTCCAGCAGCTTGCCCTTCCAGGCGCTCCACACCTTGGGGCTGGTGCCACGGATGTCGGCCACGGTGAGCAGGTACAGCGCCGTGAGGTTGCGTTCGTTGCCCACGCGCTCGGCAAAGGCCTGGATCACTTCGGGATCCGACAGATCCTGCTTTTGCGCGACCTGGCTCATGGTCAGGTGCTCGCGCACGAGGAACTCGATCAGCTCGGCGTCGGCGCGCGCAATGCCGTGGGCACGGCAAAAGCGCTTGGCCTCCACGGCGCCGATGATGGAGTGGTCGCCGCCGCGGCCCTTGCCGATGTCGTGGAACAGCGCGGCCACGTACAGCAGCCAGGGCTTGTCCCAGCCGCTGGCCAGCTGGGAGCAGAACGGGTACTCATGCGCATGCTCGGCCATGAAAAAGCGCCGCACATTGCGCAGCACCATGAGAATGTGCTGGTCCACCGTGTAGACGTGGAACAGGTCGTGCTGCATCTGGCCCACGATGCGCCGGAAGGGCCACAGGTAGCGCCCCAGCACCGAGGTCTGGTTCATCAGCCGCATGGCATGCGTGATGCCGCTGGGCTGCTGCAGGATCTTCATGAACGTGGCGCGGTTGACCGGGTCGCGCCGGAAGGCCGCATCCATCAGGTCACGCGCGCCGTACAGCGCGCGCAGCGTGCGTGCCGACAGGTCGGTGAGGCCCACATGGGTCTCGTACATCAGGAAGGTTTCGAGGATGGCATGCGGCTCGCGCTCGTACAGATCGTCGCTGGCCACTTCGATGGTGCCGGCCTTCTCGTAGAAGCGCGAGTTCAGCCGGATCCGCGGCGTGGGGCGTGGGTTCAGGCGCTCCTCGATGTTCAGGCGCAGGATCTGGCACAGCTGGGTCACGGCCTTGGCTGCCCAGTAGTAGTGGCGCATCAGCGTCTCGCTGGCGCGCATGGCCAGCTTGCGGCCCTCGGCCGAGGTGGAGCGGTAGCCAAAGGCCTCGGCCACGGCGGTCTGCTGGTCGAAGACCAGGCGGTCCTCGTGCCGGCCCGCCACGGCGTGCAAGCGCGCGCGTATCAGGCTGAGCATGGCCTCGTTGTCTTCGAGCTGCTGGCGCTCGAAATCGGTGATCAGTCCCTTTTCCGCCAGGGCCTGCCAGCTGTGGCCCAGGCCTGCGGCGCGGGCCAGCCAGATCATGGTGTGCAGATCGCGCAGGCCGCCGGGCGATTCCTTGCAGTTGGGCTCCAGCGAGTAGGGCGTGCTCTCGTACTTGTTGTGGCGCTGGCGCATTTCCAGCAGCTTGCCGGACAGAAAGGCGCGCGCATTCATCTGTGCCTGGTAGCGCTGCTGGAACTCGCCGAACAGCGGCTCGTTTCCGCAGATGCGGCGCGACTCCAGCAAGGCGGTCTGCACTGTGAGGTCGCGCCCGGACTCTTGCAGGCATTCGGCCAGCGTGCGCACGCTGGAGCCGATCTCCAGGCCCGCGTCCCAGCAGCTGCCGATGAACTTTTCTATGCGCGAGGTCAGCTCCGGGTCTGCCGTGCCGGTGGCCGGCAGCAGCACCAGCACGTCGATGTCGGAGTAGGGAAACAACTGGGCGCGGCCATAGCCTCCCACGGCGGCCAGGCAGGCCTCGGCAGGCATGCCGGCGCGGTGCCACAGCGCGCGCAGCAGCGTGTCGGCCAGATCGCTCAGGTGCTGCAGCACCAGGCGCACGCCGCGCCGGCCCATGGTGGGCGCCAGCAGCGAGCCTATCCAGCGTCCGCGATCGAGGGCGTACTGCGCGCGCAACTGCTCCAGCGAATCCGGGGCTGCGGGCGCAGAGTTGGAAGGAGTGTGGTCAGTGATCTGTTTCATGCGCGGCCAGGGCAGGGGAGGCGCCTGGAGCGGGTGCCCCGGGCGCAGTGCCATTTTGCCTGCGCATCACGCAAGAAACATGCCGAGCCTCAGCAGCTCGTGGCGGTCACAAAGGGCGGGAGCGCGGGCGAGCCAGCCGACAGGGTCATGACTTCGTAGCCCGTCTTGGTCACCACCAGGGTGTGTTCCCACTGGGCCGAGAGGCTGTGGTCCTTGGTCACGATGGTCCAGCCGTCCTTGCCCAGTTCCTTGATCTCGCGCCTGCCCAGGTTGAGCATGGGCTCGACGGTGAAGACCATGCCCTCTTCGAGAACGGTGCCCGTGCCGGGGCGGCCATAGTGCAGGATCTGCGGCTCTTCGTGGAACTTCTGGCCGATGCCGTGGCCGCAGAACTCGCGCACCACCGACAGGCCGTGGCCTTCGGCAAAGGTCTGGATGGCGTTGCCGATGTCGCCCAGCGTGGCGCCGGGCCTGACCTGCTGGATGCCCAGCCACATGGCGTCGAAGGTCAGCGCCGACAGGCGCTTGGCCGCGATGGAGCACTCGCCGATCAGGAACATGCGGCTGTTGTCGCCGTACCAGCCGTCCTTGGTGATGACCGTGACATCCACATTGACGATGTCGCCCTTCTTGAGCGGCTTGTCATTGGGGATGCCGTGGCAGACCACATGGTTGACCGAGGTGCACAGGTGCCCGGGATAGGGCGGGTAGCCAGGCGGCTGGTAGCCGATGGTGGCGGAGACCGTGCCCTGCTGCGCCATGCATTCGGCGCCCAGCCGGTCGATCTCGGCCGTGGTGATGCCGGGCTTGATGTGGGGGGTGATGTAGTCCAGCACTTCCGAAGCCAGGCGGCATGCCACGCGCATGGCTGCGATGTCTTCGGCGCTCTTGATGGTGATGCTCATGCCCGCAATTATCCCATTGCGCCTTTGGACGTGCAGGGGTAAGGGGCGGCTGTCGCCACCGGGACGGCGCAGCCCGGTAAAATGGCGGCCTCACCGATTCAGCGCCTTGCGGCCTGCCCCCAGCCGGGCGGGGCCGCAGGGCGCTTTTCACAAGCCTCCTCACCCAACAGGCCGCCACGTGACCTTGCATCTGACACAGTTCGAGGGTGGAAACGCTCTCAGCTCGTTCCGCGCCCAGCAGCTTCTGACCGACCTGGTCGCCATCCATCCCAAAATCACCGGCATTGCCGCGCGCTTCGTGCACCTGGTGGCCACGGACGCCGCACCCACGCCCGCATTGCAAGAGCGCCTCCAGGCGCTCTTGACCTATGGAGATCCCTACGAAGGCCCGCAAGGCCCGGCCGATGGCACCGCCCTGGTGGTCACCCCGCGCCTGGGCACGATCTCGCCCTGGGCCTCCAAGGCCACCGATATCGCGCGCAACTGCGGCCTTGAAGTCTTCCGCGTCGAGCGCATCACCGAGTACCGCGTGGTCCTCAAGAGCGGCCTGCTCGGTGGCAAGCCCGAGCTGTCGGCCGAGCAGACCGCGCAGATCGCGGCCCTGCTGCACGACCGCATGACCGAATCGGTCTTCGCCACGCGCGCCGAGGCCGAGCAGCTGTTCTCCGCCCTGGAAGCCGCTCCCATGGAGTTCGTCGATGTGCTGGGCGGCGGCCGCGCGGCGCTGGAGACTGCCAACCGCCAATGGGGCCTGGCACTGGCCGACGACGAGATCGACTACCTGGTCGACGCCTTCAAGGGCCTGCAGCGCAATCCCACGGACGTGGAGCTGATGATGTTCGCGCAGGCCAACAGCGAGCACTGCCGCCACAAGATCTTCAACGCCCAGTTCACCATTGACGGCGTGGCCCAGGACAAGAGCCTGTTCGGCATGATCCGCCACACGCACCAGGTCTCGCCCCAGCACACGGTGGTCGCGTACTCGGACAACGCCTCCATCATGGAAGGCCATGAGGTCGAGCGCTTCGTCGCCACCTTCGAGGCGGCCCTGGACAAGATCAAGGCGCCCAGCTACCAGAAGAAGAAGGCCGTCAACCACGTCCTCATGAAGGTGGAGACGCACAACCACCCCACGGCCATCTCTCCCTTCCCCGGCGCATCGACCGGCGCGGGCGGCGAGATCCGCGACGAGGGCGCCACGGGCCGCGGCTCCAAGCCCAAGGCCGGCCTGTCGGGCTTTACGGTCTCCAAGCTGTGGGGCAGCGAAGTGGGCAAGCCCGAGCACATCGCGAGCCCGCTGCAGATCATGATCGAGGGCCCGCTCGGTGGCGCGGCCTTCAACAACGAGTTCGGCCGTCCCAACCTGACCGGCTATTTCCGCGAGTACGAGCAGCAGGTCGGCGTGGGGGCCGATGCCGTGATGCGCGGCTACCACAAGCCCATCATGATCGCGGGCGGCCTGGGCGTGATCGACTCCGAGCTGACGCGCAAGATCGAGTTCCCCGCCGGCACCCTGCTGATCCAGCTGGGCGGCCCCGGCATGCGCATCGGCATGGGCGGCGGCGCTGCCAGCTCCATGGCCAGCGGCACGAACGCGGCCGAGCTGGACTTCGACTCCGTGCAGCGCGGCAACCCCGAGATCGAGCGCCGCGCCCAGGAAGTCATCAACCACTGCTGGGCCCAGGGTGACAAGAACCCCATCCTGGCCATCCACGACGTGGGTGCCGGCGGCCTGTCCAATGCCTTCCCCGAGCTGACCAACGATGCGGGCCGTGGCGCGCGCTTCGACCTGCGCGCCGTCAACCTGGAGGAATCCGGCCTGGCGCCCAAGGAAATCTGGTCCAACGAAAGCCAGGAGCGCTATGTACTGGCCATCGCGCCCGAATCGCTGGCCGAATTCACGGCCTTCTGCGAGCGCGAGCGCTGCCCGTTTGCCGTGATCGGCACGGCCACCGAGGAGCGCCAGCTGGTGCTGGAGGACACGGCCGTGGCCTCGGGCGACCAGAAGTTCCCCGTGGACATGCCCATGAACGTGCTGCTGGGCAAGCCGCCCAAGATGCACCGCGACGTGGCCACCGTGCAGCGCGAGCTGCCGCCCATGGACCTGACCGGCGTGCCCCTGGAAAAGGCCGTGATCGACGTGCTGGCCCACCCCACCGTGGCCTCCAAGCGCTTCCTGATCACCATCGGCGACCGCGCCGTGGGCGGCCTGACCCACCGCGACCAGATGGTCGGCCCCTGGCAGGTGCCCGTGGCCGACGTGGCCGTCACGCTGGCCGATTTCCAGGGCTTCAAGGGCGAGGCCATGGCCATGGGCGAGCGCACGCCGCTGGCGGCCATCAACGCGCCGGCGTCGGGCCGCATGGCCGTGGCCGAGGCCATCACCAACATGCTGGCCGCGCCCATCGAACTGTCCAGGGTCAAGATGTCGGCCAACTGGATGGCGGCCTGCGGCGAGCCCGGCGAAGACGCGGCGCTCTACGCCACCGTCAAGGCCGTGGGCATGGAGCTGTGCCCGCAGCTGGACATCTCGATCCCCGTGGGCAAGGACAGCCTGTCCATGCGCACCCAGTGGAACGAGGGCGGCCAGGTCAAGAAGGTGACCTCGCCGGTCAGCCTGATCATCACGGGCTTTGCCTCCATCGACGATGTGCGCGGCACGCTCACGCCCCAGCTGGACGCCTCGGAAGACGACAGCACCCTGGTGCTGGTGGACCTGGGCCGCGGCAAGATGCGCATGGGCGGCTCCATCCTGGGCCAGGTGCTGGGCCAGACCGGCAACGAGACGCCCGACCTCGATGACGCCAAGGACCTGATTGCCCTGGTCGATGCCGTCAACGACCTGCGCGCCAAGGGCCAGATCCTGGCCTACCACGACAAGGGCGACGGCGGCCTGCTGGCCACCGTGGCCGAGATGGCCTTTGCCGGCCATGTGGGCGTGGCCATCAACGTGGACATGCTGGTCACCGAAGGCGACGGCATCAGCGACAGCCGCATGGACTCGGGCGAAGGCAAGAACTGGGCCTCCCAGATCAGCGGCCGCCGCGACGACATGACGCTGCGCGCGCTGTTCAACGAAGAGCTGGGCGCCGTGCTGCAGATCCGCACGGCCGACCGCGCCGCCGTGCTGCAGACCCTGCGCGAGCATGGCCTGTCCACCTGCAGCCACATCATCGGCAAGACGCGCCCCGTCTCGTCCAAGGTCGATGCGGGCAAGGGCGAGCTGCAGGTCTGGCGCGATGCCAAGTCCGTCTTCGGCGCCTCGCTCAGCGACCTGCACCAGGTCTGGGATGCCGTCAGCTGGAAGATCGCCCAGCAGCGCGACAACCCGGCCTGCGCCGACAGCGAGCACGCCGCAGCCGGCGAGCCTGCCGACCCCGGCATGCACCTGCACCTGACGTTCGACCCGGCCGAGAACCCGGCCGCACCCTTCCTGAACCTGGGCGCGCGGCCCCGCGTGGCCGTGCTGCGCGAGCAGGGCGTGAACTCCCATGTGGAAATGGCCTATGCCTTCACCGAGGCCGGCTTCGACGCGGTGGACGTGCACATGACCGACCTGCAAAGCGGCCGCGCGCAGCTGCAGGATTTTGCGGGCGTGGTGGCCTGCGGCGGCTTCAGCTACGGCGACACGCTGGGCGCCGGCATCGGCTGGGCGCGCTCCGTCACCTTCAACGACAGCCTGTCCGCACAGTTCCAGCAGTTCTTCGGCCGCAGCGACACCTTCGGCCTGGGCGTGTGCAATGGCTGCCAGATGTTTGCCGAGCTGGCCGACATCATTCCCGGTGCCCAGGACTGGCCGCGTTTCACGCAGAACCAGAGCAACCGCTTCGAGGCGCGCCTGTCCATGGTGGAAGTGCTGGAGTCCCCCAGCCTGTTCCTGCAGGGCATGGCCGGCAGCCGCCTGCCCATCGCCGTGGCCCACGGCGAAGGCTTTGCCAATTTCCGCTTCCGCGGCAATGCGGACAAGGCCATCGCCTCCATGCGCTATGTGGACAACCACGGCAAGGCCACCGAGCAGTACCCGTTCAACCCCAACGGATCGGCCGGCGGCCTGACGGCAGTGACCACGGCCGATGGCCGCTTCACGGCCATGATGCCCCACCCCGAGCGCGTGTTCCGCAACGTGCAGATGAGCTGGACCAACGGCGACAAGTCGGAATTCAGCCCCTGGATGCGCGTGTGGCGCAACGCCCGCAAGTGGCTGGGCTGATGCACTGAGCGACGCTGCAAAGCAGACAAAGGCCCTTCGGGGCCTTTTCTTTTTTCTGTTTCTTTTTGGCGGCTGCCGTTACGGCGCCAGCATCTGCGCCGTGCGCGCGCGGGCCTGCTGGACCAGGGTGGAGATCAGCACCGTCTCGGGCAGGTTGTGCCAGTAGCGGCGCGGCATCTCGCGCAGCATGGCCTGCTCCTTCAGGCGCGCGGGGTTGAAGGTGCTGGCGTAGTAGGTCAGCCACAGGGCCTCGCCCGCGTCGGCTGGCGGGGCATCGCTGCGGCGCGCGCCGGGCGCCAGGCGCAGCGCATGGCCGTCCCAGTGCACGCTGCACTGCGGCGTGAGGATGGCCCAGTGCATGTTGGCAAAGCGCTTGCAGAAGAAGGGTGCCGCCGCGCGCACGATGTGGTGCTCGGGCTCGAACCAGGCGATGTGCAGCTCGGGCAGGTTCTGCCGCTGCGTGGTCCGAAAGCGCACAAAGGCGTGCATCTTGTGGATCTCGCGCGAGACGGGGCGGGCCAGGGCCTCGATGGCGCGCCAGTCCGCATCCAGCGCATCCAGCCGCAGTTCGGGCCGGGCCTGCATGCGCGCCAGCCAGCGGTGGCACAGCTCGAAGCGGCCTGCCGCGCGGTGCATGCAGGCATGGCGCAGGGCGGACATCTGGGTGTCCGACAGGGACAGCCCTGCCTCGCCGGGGCCGGCCAGCCCGGCGAGTGCCGAGGCGGGCATGGCCTGCTGCGGCGCGCTGGAAAACAGGTCCACCCCCGCGCCGAGTGGCTGCGCACTCGGCGTGTCGGGCCACCGCCAGCGCACCAGGGCGGGGTCGGCGCCATGGGCCAGCAGCGCCCTGCAGGCTGCGCGAAAGCCGGGCCAGTCGTCGGGGCTGTCGAGTTCGATGGTGAGGGCCTGTCCGTGCATGGCGTGCTCCAGGTTCTAGAACAGGCTGGCCTGCAGTGCGCTTTGCACGCGCATGCCGCTGTGCCGCGCCTGGGCCTGGCTGGCCTGCGACTGCGCGATCAGCCGCGTGCGCAGCGCGGCCGAGTCGGTCTCGCCCAGCAGGGGGCGGTGGCCGTCGATCAGCACGAAGGGCAGGGCCTTTTGCACGGGGGCGCGCAGCCGCAGCAGGTCGTCCAGCCGCAGCCGGCGCACG
>NZ_JTKZ01000275.1:0-5632 GCF_000799035.1 Delftia sp. ZNC0008 | reverse complement strand
GGGCTCGGGCACGGCGTCCATGAGCTCGCGGTTGATGGCCTGCACCTGCGGGAACAGCTCGGTATGCAGGGCGCGGCCCGTGTCGCTCAGGCGCAGCAGTGCGCGGCGCGCATCGCCCACCTGGCTCTCTTTCCACACCAGGCCCTTGGCCAGCAGCGCCGTGACCGCGCGCGAGGTGCGCGTGCGGTCCAGCTGCGCCTGCTCGGCCAGCTGCGAGGGCTGCAGCTGCCCGGCCTCGGCCAGCAGGCAGAGCATGCGCCATTCGCGCCGCGTGATGCCGTAGCGGCCCTCGCACAGGCGCACCACGCGGCTGCCAGCGGCCGCCTGCAGCCGCGCCAGGTGGTAGAGGAACATGTCGTCGAGCACGGCGGGGTGGCGCCAGCGGTGGAGGTCGGTCATGGACTCGCGGGCCGGTTTCGGGTTTACGCTAGGGATGATGGATTAGATGCATTGTCGGCGGCCTGCGTACATTGGCCGCAAGACAACGACAAGGAGACAAGTATGCCCAGCCCCCTCGCAGCCCTGGCGCGTGCCGCCCTGGCTTTGGTCGCCGCCGGCCTGTGCGCGGCGCCCGCCCTGGCCCAGGAATGGCCCAAGGCCAAGCCCATCCGCATCGTCGTGCCCAATCCGCCGGCCGGCCCGTCCGACATCTCGCTGCGCCCCGTGGCCGCCGCCATGCAGGCGGCGCTGGGCCAGGCCGTGGTCGTGGACAACAAGCCGGGCGCCAACGGCAACATCGGCGCGGCCGAGGTCGCGCGCTCCGCGCCCGATGGCTACACCTGGCTGTGGGCCATGGACCCCGTGCTCACCGTCAACCCCCATGTCTACAAGAACATGGGCTACAAGGCCGACGCGCTGGAAACCCTGGTCGTGGCCGCGCGCTTCTCGCAGACCCTGGTCTGCGGCCCGGGCACGGGCTTCAAGTCGGTCAAGGACATGGTGGCCGCCAGCAAGACGCGCGAGCTGACCTATGCCTCGGGCGGCGCGGGCTCGCCGGGCCACCTGGTCATGGAATCGCTGCTGGCTACCTCGGGCGCCAAGATGGTCCATGTGCCCTACAAGGGCCCCGCGCCGGCCATGCAGGACCTGCTGGGCGGCCAGGTGGACTGCGGCTTCCTGGCCGGCCCCACGGTCTTGCCCCAGGTCCAGAGCGGCAAGCTGATCGCCCTGGCCACCTCGGGCAAGACGCGCTCGGCGCTGGCGCCCGAGCTGCCGACCATTGCCGAGTCGGGCTTTCCCGAGTTCGACGGCACCTTCTGGATTCTGCTGGCCGCACCCAAGGGCGTGCCGCCTGCCGTGCAAAAACGCTTTGTCGACGCCATGAACGAGGCCATCCGCGCACCCGAGCAAAAGGAACGCGCCAAGGCCCTGGACATCGAGATGGTCGGCTCCACCGTGGCCGAGGCCCAGGCGCGTGCCAAGGGACAGTCCGCGCAGTGGGCCGCCCTGGTCAGGCGCATCCACCTGACCAACGACTGAAGCCGCCACCAGGGCCTGTGGCCCTGAGGCACCGCCGTTTTGGCGATACTCCCTTTCCCAACGCATCCACTGTCTCCTGGCTCCCATGGCAACCCAGCGCCCCAATCTGATCTTCATCCTGGCCGATGACCTCGGCTATGCCGACCTCGGCTGCACGGGCGCGCGCGATGCGCACAGCCGCGCCACCGATGTCTCGCCTCGCCTGGACGCCATGGCCGCGCAGGGCATGCGCTTCACGCGTGGCTATTCCAACTCGGCCGTGTGCTCGCCCACGCGCTTTGCCCTGGCCACGGGCCGCTGGCAGTACCGCCTGCGCGGCGCGGCCGAGGAGCCGATCGCCAGCGTCCACGGCGACAAGGTGCTGGGCCTGCCGCCCGACCATCCCACCGTGGCCTCGCTGCTGCGCGACGCCGGCTACGCCACCGCCCTGGTCGGCAAATGGCACCTGGGCTACCCGCCGCATTTCGGCCCGCGCATGTCGGGCTACGAGGAGTTCTACGGCTTTCACGCAGGCGGCGCCGACTACTTCGCCCACTGCGACCCGCGTGGCCGCCCCGACTTCTGGATCAACGAGGAGCCGCACGAGGAAGAGGGCTATCTCACCGACCTGCTGAGCCGCCGCGCCGTGGACTTCGTCGAGCGCCAGACGGCCGACAAGCCCTTCTACCTGTCCCTGCACTACAGCGCCCCGCACTGGCCCTGGCTCACGCGCGACGACCTGGCGGAATCGCGGCGCATCGGCGGCTTCGGCAAGCACACCGACGGCGGCACCATCGAGACCTACCAGCGCATGATCCACCACATGGACGAAGGCATTGGCTGGGTGCTGGATGCGCTCGAGAAAAAGGGCATGGCCGAGAACACGCTCATCGTCTTCACCAGCGACAACGGCGGCGAACGTTTCTCCAACAACTGGCCCTTCATCGGCCAGAAGATGGACCTGCTCGAAGGCGGCATCCGCGTGCCCCTGCTGGCGCGCTGGCCTGACCGCATGCCGGCAGGCGCCGTCAGCGACACGCCCAACCTGACCATGGACTGGTCGGCCACCTTCCTGGCCGCCGCGGGCGTGGACGGCCACGCCGACTACCCGCTGGACGGCGTCAGCCTGCTGCCCCTGATGGAAGACGGTACCTGGAACCCCGAGCGCGACCTGTGCTGGCGCATGAAGCACCGCGCCCAGCGCGCCCTGGTGCGCGGCGACTGGAAATACCTGCAGATCGAAGGCGTGGAATACCTCTTCAACGTGGCCCATGACCCGCGCGAACGCGCCAATCTGCGCGACCGCGAGCCCCAGCGCCTGGCCGAGCTACGCGCAGCCTGGCAGCAATGGGATGCTTCACTGCCGCCCATTCCGGAAGAAGCCAAGGTGTCGCTGGTGTTCAGTCGGCAGGATCTGCCTTCGGCGACGTTTTGAGGGTGTGTGTGCCCGCAGGCTGTGGGCGATAAAACAAGGCAGGCCTTTGGGCCTGCCTTGTTTCCTGATTACTGGTACGTCCTGACCATGCCCGCCCGTGCGGCCTCCGAGTTTTCGCACATGTCCTTGGCCTGTTTGTAGAGGGCCTGGGCCTTGCTCTTGTCCTTCTCCATGACTTCGTAATGGCTGGCCTTGGCAAGCACCAGGTTGTATTGGAGATAGCTGGCGCTGGCCGAAGGCAGCGACTTCACGGCCTGTGACACCATTTGGTCCAGGCCCTCCAAGGACCCGCCCCAGCGCGGGCTCAGGTAATTGAGGGCATTGACGCGGGCCGCCAGGTTCTTGGGATCGGCCTGATCGGCCGCCTGCAGCCACTGCGCCGCAGTACGTCCACCCACCTGGTTTTCCATCGCGGCCAATCCAATCAGCATCGTCTGCGGCAAGGCCGAGCGGGCATCCAGCGCCATGGCCTTTTGCAGATACGGCTGGGCCTTCGCGCTGAGCTGCTTGACAGTGTTCCACTGGCTGCCCGTCACCCTGGAGGCCGGCGCCTCGCCACGGGCGCCAAATGCCTTGTTGCCGTAATAGAGGCCCGCATTGAGCTGGGCAAAGAACGACTTGGGCTGCTGATCCGCCCACATGCGCATCACGTTCTCTTCCTGCAGGCTCAGTTGCTGCAGTCCCAGCAGATCCCGCATGGTCAACAAGTCCCCGCCCGAGGAAGAAAGATTCTTCTTGTGCCTGCGGGCCAGTTCCTTGTCCAGCGCCTCGAACTTGAACTCGCTGAGCAGTGCAGCCCTCTCGGACTCTTCCAGAGTGGCATTGCCATCGGGAATCAGCGGGCACTGCGCGGCGTAGGTGGCAGTGGCTGCGGAGAGAGACAGGGTGGCGAGCAGGATGCGGATCAGGGTTTGGGTGGTTTTTGCGGTCATGTGTCCCTCTTGGAAATGGTTGTGTTATTTAATGATTTAAAACTAATAAGCCAATATTTATTTCTCCAAACTCCTGTTTAAATCAAAGTGCCGTGAGAAATAGAAGCAGAACAATAAAAAATGGAAGAAGATATGCTGCAAGGAACATTATTGCATCGCCATTCTTCCAGAAGAGCTTGTAGCCATGCTCGTACAAGAATGCGAAGAAAACTGCAGTCTGAAATAAATTCCCAATAAGACTGAACTTGGAATTGTATAAGTTAGAAGATATAAGAAGAAATAGCGTGATGTAAAATAATATTGCAAATACCCTAGTCATTATTCCGTAAACCCAGTGATGGAATTATATTGATTCATGAATAGATAATCGGAAAGCAATCGCTGAAGCAATGAATGGTTCAAGAGCTATTTGCAATATTAATTAAATCTCATGGGTCGATTAATCGCCGCCGAATATGCTTTTGACGTTTGTTGAAAAATGAATAATCAACCCAAAAATTCCAAGAATAGCTCCAATCAAACCAACAACGGCACCGCCTCGCGGTAACCATAAAAAAGCCAGAATACCACCGACGACAGCCGTTAAAACACCTATTATCATAACTAATATTCCATATTCATTTTTGTATATTTTCATCACAATTGATTCTTCGTGCATGTAGTTGAACATGTGCATGTTTGATATCCGATGGATGTTCCCTCCATCAACATCGTCTGTGCCTTTACCGTAGAGTAATGCTTCCATCTGCCCTTTCATCACCAGGCAGACCCTGTAATAATGCTGTCGTTGCCCAAAAGGACCTCATATGTCGCTCTCAGAAGTTGACCTCAGGAAATTCCATATTATTTTTAATATTCAACTTTTACCAATCGGTCCGAAGAGAAAATAAATCTAACATCACCGTACCATATTAGATCATTTTCCATTTTTATTTGAGAGTTAACTGCTTTTTTATTGATGGATGAATTCTTTAACTTATATGCAATCTGCTCCATATCCATTCCTCTCCATTCGCGCTCGATGAGTGAAATGACATTATCAATATCTGCACGCGCTGATTCACACCCTTGATTTGAGTAAGATAATGTTATTGATTTATCGACAACCGAGTATGCCAAGTAAATAATCACCAAAATTAGCGCAATTATCAAGATAAATGATTTGTTTATTTTCATAAAATTATTGACCTGCTTTGGCGGCATCTCTTGCCCGTCGTCTTGGGGTAGTTTAGAGCCAATAATTCCTTTTGCATTTGGGTTGTATATACCGTATTCAAAGTATTGTGTTTTCACTGAAGTATCATATGTCAACACACCACTATGCCCACCAAGCCACGTGCTTGTTTTACCTTCGGCGTACTCCACCGGATAATCTGGAAAATTAACAACGTAGGCTTGCTGTAAGCCTAACGAATCTATCCACCCCGTGGGATTTACAGGGTAGATATAGTGATTATTGCCTCCCATCAACCCAATCGGATCCTGATTGATGTAGCTCCCCACCATCGGCTCGTAATACCGATGCCGGTTGTACTACAGCCCCGTCTCCCTGTCATGGTGCTGCCCCGGCAGTCGGATCGCCTGGTGGATGCCCTGCGGCTTGTATTCCTGCAGCACATTGCCTCAGGGCCCAGCTTTGCGGCCCAGGCCACCTGGCCTGTCTGGTCCGTCAGGGCCATGGGTGTGCCTAGATGGTCACAGTGGTAGCGGTGAATGGCGATGCGCGACTGCTACGCTTTGGCCTGCTCCTGCTCCTGCTCCTGCTCCTGCTCCTGCTCCTGCTCCTGCTCCTGCTCCTGCTCCTGCT
>NZ_JTKZ01000887.1:0-8222 GCF_000799035.1 Delftia sp. ZNC0008 | reverse complement strand
CACCGAAGGACTGTCCAAGGACATCCTGACCCACATCCTGGACACTGCGGCCAACTTCGTCAGCGTCAATGACCGCGAGGTCAAGAAGGTGCCGCTGCTGCGCGGCAAGAGCGTGTTCAACCTGTTCTTCGAGAACAGCACGCGCACGCGCACCACGTTCGAGATCGCGGCCAAGCGCCTGTCGGCCGACGTGTTCAACCTGGACATCGCGCGCAGCTCGGCCAGCAAGGGCGAGTCGCTGCTGGACACCATCGCCAACCTCTCGGCCATGGCCGCCGACATCTTCGTCGTGCGCCACAGCGAGTCGGGTGCGCCCTACCTCATCGCCCAGCATGTGGCGCCCCATGTCCACGTGGTCAATGCCGGCGACGGCCGCCACGCCCACCCCACGCAGGGGCTGCTGGACATGTACACCATCCGCCACTACAAGAAGGACTTCGCCAACCTGCGCGTGGCCATCGTGGGCGATGTGCTGCATTCGCGCGTGGCGCGCTCCGACATCCATGCGCTGACCACGCTGGGCGCGGCCGAAGTGCGCGTCGTCGGCCCGCGCACCCTGGTGCCGCAGGACCTGGCGCAGATGGGCGTGCGCGTCTTCCACACGCTGGAAGAGGGCATCCGGGACTGCGACGTGATCATCATGCTGCGCCTGCAGAACGAGCGCATGAGCGGCGCCCTGCTGCCGTCCAGCCAGGAATACTTCAAGAGCTTCGGCCTCACGGCCGAGAAGCTGCGCCTGGCCAAGCCGGACGCCATCGTCATGCACCCGGGCCCCATCAACCGCGGCGTGGAGATCGACTCCGAAGTGGTCGATGGCCCGCAGGCCGTGATCCTGTCGCAGGTGTCCTTCGGCATCGCGGTCCGCATGGCCGTCATGTCCATCGTCGCCGGCAACGAGGCTTGAAATGAAGCACCCCCTGAGCGACTGCGTCGCTTCCCCCGTATGCACGGCGCCCTCTCTCGCTACGCGGGAGGGGGGCGTACGGGCAGCCGGCGACGCCCTCGCTGCAGGGCGGCGCGGCCGGCCTAGGCCTTTGCTCGGCGTCCCTGAGATGGGCCATGCTTTTTCCATGCCCGGTGTCCTGGACTGAGTCCAGGCGCTTTTTGTGAATGCAAATGTTTTTGATCGCCGCAGGCCGCAGCCCATGCGCCGCCTGCGGTCTACGGGGTAGCAAACCATGAAGATACTCATCCGCAACGGCCGAGTGATGGACCCGGCACGGGGCCTGGACCAGCAGGCCGACGTGGCCATCGACGGCGGCAAGGTGCTGGCCATCGGCAAGGCGCCCGAGGGATTTGCCGCAGAACGCGAGATCGATGCGGCCGGCTGCTGGGTGCTGCCGGGCCTGGTCGATCTGGCCGTGCGCCTGCGCGAGCCCGGCCACGAGCACGAAGGCATGCTGCAGTCCGAGATGGCTGCATCGGTGGCCGGTGGCGTGACCAGCCTGGTCTGCCCGCCTGATACCGATCCCGTGCTCGACGAGCAGGGCCTGGTGGAGATGCTCAAGTTCCGCGCCGAGAAGCTGCACCAGTCGCGCCTGTTCCCGCTGGGCGCGCTGACGCTGGGCCTCAAGGGCGAGGTGCTGACCGAGATGGCCGAGCTGACCGAGTCCGGCTGCATCGGCTTCGGCCAGGCCGAGGTGCCCATGACCAGCACCCAGACCCTGCAGCGTGCCCTGGCGTATGCGGCCACCTACGGCTACACCGTGTGGCTGCGCCCGCAGGAGCTGTACCTGGGCAAGGGCGTGGCCGCCAGCGGCCCGCTGGCCACGCGCATGGGCCTGTCCGGCGTGCCCGTGGCGGCCGAGACGATTGCCCTGCACACCATCTTCGAGCTGATGCGCGGCACCCAGGCGCGCGTGCACCTGTGCCGCCTGTCCAGCGCCGCAGGCGTGGAACTGGTGCGCCGTGCCAAGGCCGAAGGCCTGCAGGTCACGGCCGACGTGTCCATCAACTCGCTGCACCTGACCGATACCGACATCGGCTACTTCGACAGCAGCGCCCGCGTCACGCCGCCGCTGCGCCAGCAGCGCGACCGCGATGCGCTGTCTGCCGCGCTGGCCGATGGCACCATCGACGCCCTGGTCTCCGACCACACGCCCGTCGATGAGGATGCCAAGGTCCTGCCCTTTGCCGAGGCCGAGCCCGGCGCCACGGGCGTGGAGCTGCTGCTGTCGCTGGCCGTCAAGTGGTCGCAGGACGGTGGCGTGCCTTTGAACCGTGCCCTGGCCGCCATCACGGCATCGCCCGTGCAGGTGCTGGGCTCGTCTCTGGGCGAGCTGCAGGGGCAGCTGGGCCGGCTGGCCGAGGGCGGCGTGGCCGACCTGTGCATCGTCGATCCGCAGGCGGCCTGGACCGTGAAGCCCCAGGAGCTGGCCAGCCAGGGCAAGAGCACGCCCTTCGGCGGCTACGAACTGCCGGCCCGCGTGCGCTGCACGCTGGTCGACGGCCATATCGCTTACGAACGCCGCTGAAATGAAGCGCCCCCTGAGCCGCTTCGCGACTTCCCCCTCTCTACTCGCTACGCGAGGGAGGGGGACGACACCCTCGGTGCGGGGCGGCCCTTCCTCGGTGTCCCTGAGATGGAGCGTGCCTGTTTCACGGGCATGGGCGTTGCCAAACGCTCTGAATGGCTGAAATGAAACGCTTGCGTAATGGAGGGCGCGCCACGCTGCGCGCAGCGCGCCTGTTCGGCCATGTGTGCAAGGGGCTGTGGATCGTGGCCCTGCGCTTTCCGCAGCTGCCCGAGGAGCGCCAGCACGCCCATGTGCAGGCCTGGGCCCTGCAGTTGCTGGCCCATGCGGGCGTGCGCCTGGAGATCCAGGGCGAGCCGCCGAGCCAGGGCCCCATGCTCATGGTCAGCAACCATATTTCCTGGCTCGACATTCCCGTGCTGCATGCGGCGCGGCATTGCCGCTTCATCTCCAAGTCCGACGTCAAGGGCTGGCCGCTGATCGGCACGCTGGCCACGGCGGCGGGCACGCTGTACATCGAGCGCACCTCGCGCCGCGATGCGCGGCGCATGGTGCAGAGCATGGAGGAATCCCTGCAGCGCCGCGAGATCCTGGCCATCTTCCCCGAAGGCACGACGGGCGACGGCCGCAAGCTGCTGCCCTTCCATGCCAACCTGCTGCAGGCGGCCGTGCAGATCGGTGCGCCCGTGCTGCCCGTGGGCCTGCGCTTCATCGACGGCGCCACCGGCCAGATCAGCCACGCGCCCAGCTACGAGGGCGATGAAACCCTGCTGGGCTCCATCTGGCGCACGCTGTGCGCCGACGACCTGGTCGCCGCCGTCCACTATGGCCAGCCGCAGACGGCCGATGGCCGCGACCGCCGCGTCTGGGCCCAGGACCTGCATGCCGAGGTGGACCGGCTGCGCCAGGCCTGAACCTTGCCAGCGACATGACAGACACCTTCTCGCTTCGGCCCTCGCGGCCTGATGACACCGCTGCCCTGAACGCCGTTCTCTGGGCCACCTACGAGAGCACCTGGAAGCCCCAGCTGACGGCGGACAAGGATGCACGGTTCCGCGCCTCGGGCCGCACCGCGCAGTACGTGCAGTCGCGCGGCCACCTGTTCTGGGTGGCCGAGTGCGATGGCGTGGTGGCAGGCTTCGTGGACCGCGTGGATGACTTCATCGGCGCCCTGCATGTGCTGCCGGCCTGGCAGGGGCGCGGCGTGGGCCGTGCGCTGCTGGCCCACGCGGAGCAGGCCATGCGCGCCGACGGCCACGCCCAGGTGCGGCTGGAGACCGACAGCTTCAACACCCAGGCCCTGGGCTTTTACACGGCGCAGGGATATGCCACGCTGGACACCTATCCCGACGAGGAATGGGACTGCGGCCTGACCACGGTGCTCATGGGCAAGCCGCTGGCCTGAAGGCCAGGGCGGAGCAGGCCTGCCCTCAGTTGCTGTAGGGCTGTCGCTCCAGCACCAGGTTGGCGAAGTCCTCCACCAGGTCGGCGCCCAGTTCCTCGATGGCGTCGTCCTCCTCGTCAAAGGCCCAGACCACGCGGATGTCCGTGCCCTTTTGCCCGGCCTGGTCCAGCAGCGCGAACAGCGAGCGCAGGCCCATGGTGGAGGCGCTGTTGATGTACTGCAGCTTCATCTCGGCCACGAAGCGAGGAGGCTGGCTGGCCTCGAAATACCGGCCCAGCATGGACAGGATGGGGTTGAAGAAGGGCAGGGGGTTTTCGGGATAGCACTCGCCTTCGATGCGCAGAAGCTGCTCGGCCGGCGAGAAGACCACTTCGGGCGTGACGGAGGTGCGTTCGGATTTCAATGCTTGCATGGCGGCAGGTCGGTTCGTTGAAGGACGCCCGGCGTTCAGATCAGCGCCTTGACGTGGAATACGGCATGGGGCGCGGTCTCGGCGGCGTCCTCTCCCGTGGCGATGTGGTACTGCAGCGGCGCCGAGGCATCGCGCGCAATGGTCAGCCAGCCCAGGCCCGCGCCCCGGCTGATGTCGTCGCTGGTGCCGTGGTCCGTGTTGTGCAGCTGGGCCTTGTAGGCGGCCTTGATCTCGGGGTGGCTCATGGCGCGCACGGCGTCCAGCTTGGCGGCCAGGCGCGGCACATGCTCGCTGCGCACGGCATTGCTGCAGGCGATCCAGAAGCGGGCAGGCGCCGGCTCGGCGCCCGCCTCCTGGGCGCAGGCCAGCGCATCGATGCGGCCCACGCCGATGGCGCCCTGTGGCACGGGCGCGCTGAGCGCCTGGCGGGGGCCGGTGTCGGCCGCAGGCAGGGGCGCTGCGTAGTGCAGCACGTTCTGCGCCATCTCGATGAAGGTGGAAAACAGCTTGCGCTTGGCGCTGCTCGATCCGTCCTCGCTGGCCAGGCGGCTCTTGAGCGTGTCGGCCGCCGCCTGGATCACATTGGGGTTGAAGGTGCCCGCGTAGTACAGCAGCAGGCCGTTGTGCTCGGCCTGGGCGCGCAGCTGAGCGAATTCGGCCGGGCTCATGACTGCAGGGCCTGGTTGCGCCACACCAGCAGCGAGACATCGTCGCGCCGGCGCTGCGTGCCCTGCCACTGGGCGAAGGCCTGCCGGAACTCGGCGCAGGCCTGGGCGGCGGGGCGGTACTGCTGCTCGTGCAGGAAGCGCGCCAGGCGCTTTCTGCCGTGGGCGATCTGGCGCGGCCCACCCAACTGGTCGATGACGCCATCGGTTGCCACCATCAGCAGCGAGCCGGGCGCGACCTCCAGCACCTGCGTGCTCCAGGCTGCGTCGTCGGGCGTGGTCGCATAGCCTATGCCCAGCTTGTCGCCGGCATGGATCTGCACCTGGGCCGCCTCCTGCACGCCGGGCGGCGCCACCAGCAGGTCCAGCCGGGCCGATGCAAAGCGCAGTTGCGTGCCGCAGGGCGACTGCAGGAACAGCGCGGCGTCCAGGCCATCGCTGGAGGTCTTCTCCGCCGGCAGGCCGTCGGCGGGGGCCGCTGGTGCGCCCCAGGCCGGCTGGGCGTCGCGGGTGCGCTGCTGCAGCACGCGCTTGATGTAGCGGTTCATCTGGCCCAGCAGGGCGCCGGGGTCGATGGCGGTGCCGGTGCCGGTTCCAGTGCCGATACCTGCAGGCGCCACGGCCTGTTCGAGGAAGGACAGGGCAATCAGCGTCATGAAGGCGCCCGGCACGCCGTGGCCCGTGCAGTCGAACATGCAGCCCAGCAGGCCCTGCGGTGTGGCACGGAAGAAATACGCATCGCCGCCCACCACGTCGCGCGGCTCCCACAGCAGGCCGTGGTCTTCCAGCTGGCTGGCGAGCACGCGGTCGGATTCGACCAGGTGCGAGCGCTGGATCAGGCTGGCGTAGTCGATGCTGGCCATGAGCTGGCGCGTCTTGTCGGCCTCGATGTCGGACATGGCGGTCATCAGCGCGTGGCCCGTGCCTATGCCTGCATAGCGGCCTTCCTCGACGGTGATGAAGCCGTCCTTGAGCACGCGGCTGCCGCTGGCCAGCGCCTGCTGCACCAGCTGGTCGATGGGCAGGCCGGCCGCCACCACCATGGGCGCGGTGTCGGTGAATACCAGGCAGCTGCGGCGGCCGAACACGTCGCGCGCAAAGGGCCGCGCGTACTGCTCCATGAAGCGCTGGCGGTTGATCAGGCCCAGCGGCCGGTCGTCGGCCACCACGGCCAGGGTTTCGAGCAGGGGCTGCTCGCTGAACAGCCGGTGCACGTCCTCGTTGCTGGTGTCGGGGGGAATCGGCGCCGTGGGCTGGCTGAGCTGGCCTGCGCGGGCCAGCAGGCGTGGCGCGGCGGGCGCAGGGGCAAGCGCCGGAACCGGTGTCGGAGCAGATGCAGCGTGCTGCGTGGAGGAGGGGTCCAGAGCAAACATGGGTGGCCTTGAATTGTCACAAGATGTGACAGATTCTGGGTTTCACCCATGACCGTCGGATGACAAAGGCCTGGACGGCGCGGCGGCGGCCGCCTGCTCAGGCCGCTGCGGTCTGCGCAGTGCCCTGTCTCTCTCGCGGGAAGGCGACCACGTGATTCATGTCCAGCCGTATGCCCACCCACTCGCCCACCGCATGGTCGTGGTGGCTGGGCACATGGGCCAGCACGCTGTGGCCGCTGGCCAGCTCCAGCGTGTAGAGGAACTCCGAGCCGCGAAACGCCTTGCGCAGGATGCGCGCCTGCACGGGCGAGGCATCGTCGTGCACCACATCGTCGGCGCGCAGCAGCACATCGCACTCGCCGTCCGCAAACTGCGCAGGCAGCGGGCAGGTGGCCGGATCGACCAGATCGCCCAGCGCCGTGCGCGCCACCACGCCGCCGGCACCGCTGTGGGCCAGCGTGGCCGGCACGAAGACGCCGTGGCCGATGAAGTCCGCCACGAAGCGCGTGGCCGGCCGGTGGTACAGCGAATAGGCGTCGTCCCACTGCTGCAGCTGCCCCTGGTGGACCACGCCGATCATGTCGCCGATGGCAAACGCCTCCAGCTGGTCGTGCGTGACGAACAGGGCCGTGGCGCCTGCGGCCTTGAGGATGCCGCGCACCTCATGCGCCAGGCGCTCGCGCAGGTCCACGTCGAGGTTGGAAAACGGCTCGTCCAGCAGCATCAGCTGCGGGCTGGGCGCCAGCGCGCGGGCCAGCGCCACGCGCTGCTGCTGGCCGCCTGACAGCTCGTGCGGAAACCTTCCTGCACTGCCGGCCAGGCCCACCAGCTCCAGCACCTCGGCCACGCGCTCGGCCTGGCGCGCCTTGGGCAGATGGTGGATGCCGAAGGCCACGTTGCGGCCCACGTTCAGATGGGGGAACAGCGCATAGTCCTGGAACACCATGCCGATGCGCCGCTGCTCGGGAGGGAGCGAGAAATCCGCGCTGCCCACGAGCTGGCCGTCGATGCGGATCTCGCCGCCGCTCACGGGCTCCAGGCCCGCCACGGCACGCAGCAGCGTGGTCTTGCCGCAGCCCGAGGGGCCGATGAGCACGCCGATGTCGCCAGCGGCCAGATTCAGCGTGACGCCCTGCACGGCAGGCCTGTCGCGGCCCGGGTAGCGCACCTCGAGTTGGGAGACGGTCAAAAACATGCGGCGATTGTAGAACCGCGCAAATGAATAGAATTCGCATTTGCATTGGCGGGCCAGGGGCATGCCCGGAGCCCGCCGACTCCAGCAGCCCGCAGGCACGTCCGGTCTCGGCGGCACCTCGGCCCACAGGCCGGTGGCTGCCGCGGACCCCGGCCCGTTCCATAGCCCGGCAGCCAGATCCTCCCCCTCATCCTCTAGCCGAGACCTCCGCTTTGCGCCGTCTGTCGTCCGTACTCCGCTCCCTTCCCCTGCTCCTGCTGGCCCTGGTGCTGATGCTGCCCGTGCTGGCCGTGCTCGGCTCCTGGCTGCCTCTGGGGCAGGGCGATGCCCTGGCCGGCTCCATCCTGCGCGAGATGGCGGCCACCGTGCTGCCCGGCTATCTGTGGACCACGGTCTGGCTGGGCCTGCTGGTGGCGCTGGGCGCGGCCATCGTGGGCACGGGCACGGCGGCGGCCGTGACGCTGTTCGACTTCCGCGGCCGGCGCCAACTGGAATGGCTGCTGCTGCTGCCGCTGGCCATGCCGGCCTATGTCACTGCCTATGCCTATACCGACTTCCTGCAGTTCAGCGGCCCGCTGCAGACCTGGATGCGCGACACCTATGGCCTGGAAGGCCGGCTCCTGCCGGAGGTGCGCAGCCTCGGCGGCGCGGTCTGGGTCTTCATCTTCTCGCTCTACCCGTATGTCTACCTGACGCGG
>NZ_JTKZ01000060.1:0-2808 GCF_000799035.1 Delftia sp. ZNC0008 | reverse complement strand
CCGCTCGGCCGCCGTGCAGCAGCAGGCCGGCGACGCCCTGCTGGCCTGCGCGCGCCGCCATCTGCAGCCGCTGTTCGCGCAGCGCCACCTGGGCCTGACCGTGCAGGTCGATGAAAGCCCGGGCCAGGTGTATGACGGCAAGCACAGCACCCTTCATCCCCTCTTTTCCAGGCCTTGAAATGTTTTCCCAAGAACTGTTGACCCAACTGGCCCAGGAGCTGGACCGCAGCGAGAAGACGCGCGTGCAGGTCGAGCATTTCTCCAAGCGCTTTCCCGGCATGACCGTGGAGGATGGCTACCGCGTCTCGCGCGAATGGGTGCGCCTGCAGATCGCGGCGGGGCGCAAGGTGATCGGCCACAAGATCGGCCTGACCTCGCGCGCCATGCAGATATCGAGCCAGATCGACGAGCCCGACTACGGCACCCTGCTCGACAGCATGCTCTACCGCTGCACGCCGGGCCAGGTGCTGGACATCCCGGCCGCGAATTTCATCGCGCCGCGCGTGGAAGTGGAGCTGGCCTTCGTGCTCAAGGCGCCGCTGCGCGGCCCGGGCCTGCCCGGCGGCAAGGAGATCACGCTGCAGGACGTGCTGGACGCCACCGACCACGTGACGCCGGCCATCGAGATCATCGACGCGCGCATCGAGCAGTTCGACCGCCACACCAAGGCCATGCGCAAGGTCTACGACACCATCAGCGACAACGCAGCCAATGCGGGCATCGTCACCGGCGCCGGCCGCGCTGACCCCCAGGTGATAGACCTGCCCTGGTGCGGCGCCATACTGCGCTGCAACGGCGTGGTCGAGGAGACCGGCCTGGCTGCCGGCGTGCAGGGCCATCCCGCCATCGGCGTAGCCTGGCTGGCCAACAAGCTCTCGCCCTGGGGCGAGGCCCTGGAGGCCGGCCAGACCGTGCTGGCCGGCTCGTTCACGCGCCCCGTGGCCGCCAAGCCTGGCGACCTGTTCGATGCCGACTACGGCCCGCTGGGCCGGCTGCAGTTCCGTTTTGTCTAGGCGCCGTCGTCCCGACGCCTGCCCCGCCCTTATTGGAGATTTCCCATGCCGCTTGCACTGCGCGACCCCAGCCTGCTCAAGAACCTCTGCCTGATCGACGGCCAATGGCTGGCCGCCGACGATGGCAGCCGCATCGACGTCCACAACCCCGCCACGGGCGAAGCCGTGGGCCATGTGCCCCGCATGGGCGAGGCCGAGACGCAGCGCGCCATCGCCGCCGCCGAGCGCGCCTTCGCCCTCTGGAAGCAGCAGACCGCCGAAGCCCGCGCACGCCTGCTGCATCGCTGGTTCGAGCTGATGATGGAGAACCAGGAGGACCTGGCCCTGATCATGACCAGCGAGCAGGGCAAGCCCCTGGCCGAGTCGCGCGGCGAGATCGCCTACGCGGCCTCCTACGTGCAGTGGTTTGCCGAGGAAGCGCGCCGCATCTACGGCTCCACCGTGCCCGCGCCCTGGGCCGACAAGCGCATCATCGTGACCAAGGAGCCGGTGGGGGTCTGCGCCGCGATCACGCCCTGGAACTTCCCGGCCGCCATGATCACGCGCAAGGTCGCGCCCGCCCTGGCGGCGGGCTGCACCATCATCGTCAAGCCCGCGCAGCAGACACCGCTGTCGGCCCTGGCCATGGCCGAGCTGGCCCAGCGCGCCGGCATTCCCGAGG
The DNA here is from genome assembly GCF_000799035.1 of Delftia sp. ZNC0008. Taxonomy (NCBI): domain Bacteria; kingdom Pseudomonadati; phylum Pseudomonadota; class Betaproteobacteria; order Burkholderiales; family Comamonadaceae; genus Delftia; species Delftia sp. ZNC0008. The sequence goes on along the minus strand of NZ_JTKZ01000060.1, from coordinate 1,134 downwards.
GCGTGTTCAGCGTGATCACGGGCTCCTCGCGCGCCATCGGCGGCGTGCTCACGGCCAGCATGGCCGTGCGCAAGCTGACCTTCACGGGCTCCACCGAAGTGGGCCGCGTGCTGGCCGAGCAATGCGCGCCCACGCTCAAGAAGATGTCTCTGGAGCTGGGTGGCAACGCGCCCTTCATCGTCTTCGATGACGCGGACCTCGATGCCGCCGTCGAAGGCGCCATGGCCTCCAAGTACCGCAACACCGGCCAGACCTGCGTGTGCGCCAACCGCCTGCTGGTGCAGGACGGCGTGTACGACGCCTTCATGGCCAGGCTCAAGGTCGCCGTGCAGGCCCTCAAGGTGGGCAACGGGCTGGAGGCCGGCGTGGGCCAGGGCCCGCTGATCGACCAGGCCGCCGTGGACAAGGTCGAGGAACTGGTGGCCGATGCCGTGAAGAACGGCGCCGAGGTCGTGCTGGGCGGCAAGCGCCACGCGCTGGGCGGTACCTTCTACGAGCCCACCATCCTGGCCAACGCCACGGACCGCATGCGCATCGCCAGGGAAGAGGTCTTCGGCCCCGTGGCGCCCGTGTTCCGCTTCAAGACCGAGGAAGAGGCCATCCGCATGGCCAACGACACCGAGTACGGCCTGGCCGCCTACTTCTACGCCCGCGACGTGGGCCGCGTGTGGCGCGTGGGCGAGGCGCTGGAGTACGGCATGGTGGGCATCAACAGCGGCATCATCAGCACGGCCGTGGCGCCGTTTGGCGGCGTCAAGCAGTCGGGCATGGGCCGCGAGGGCGGCGCCGCCGGCATAGAGGAATACCTGAGCACCAAGTACCTGTGCATGGGCCACTGAGGCCCGGACAATCACACCATGCAGACACCTGTGAACCGCTTCAAGGCCGCCATTGCGGCCGACCAACCCCAGATCGGCCTGTGGCTGGGCCTGGCCGACGCCTATTCGGCGGAAATCTGCGCGGGCGCCGGCTTCGACTGGCTCCTGATCGACGGCGAGCATTCGCCCAACGACACGCGCACCCTGCTGGCGCAGCTGCAGGCCATCGCGGCCTATCCCGACAGCCATGCCATTGCCCGCGTGCCCATGGGACACGGCGAGGTCGGCGAGATGCTGATCAAGCAGTACCTGGACA
>NZ_JTKZ01000757.1:0-3020 GCF_000799035.1 Delftia sp. ZNC0008 | reverse complement strand
GCGACATGCTGGTGGCGGCGAAGAACGCCGTGTTCTCGGTCGCCTACGTCAAGGTCGGCCTCACGCCCGATGGCGGCGCCACCGCCTTCCTGGCCGAGTTCGTCTCGCGCCAGGTGCTGACCGAGCTGTGCCTGACCGGCGAGCGCATCAGCGGCGAGCGCCTGCATGCCCTGGGCCCCGTCAACCGCCTGTCCGAACCGGGCCAGGCCCAGGCCGACGCCGTGGCGCTGGCCGCCCAGGTGGCCACCGGCCCCGACCAGGCCATGGCCCTGATCAAGGACCTGTGCCGCCAGGCGCCGCGCAACACGCTGGAAGAGCAGCTGGAGCTGGAGGCGCAGTACATGGTGCGCTCGCAGGAGAGCGAGGAATCGCGCGAAGGCATTGGTGCCTTCCTCGAAAAGCGCAGCGCCGACTTCACGAAATTGCGCAGCTGACACCGTTCAAGACCTAAAAGACTTTCCAAGGAGACAACGCACATGGCCGACAGCCACAACGATCAGAACCAGGACATCGACTTCCCGCTGGAGGGTGTGCGCGTGCTCGACCTCTCGCGCGTGTTCGCGGGGCCGCTGTGCGGCATGGTGCTGGCCGACTTCGGCGCCGAAGTGGTCAAGGTCGAGCACCCGGGCCGCGGCGACGACACGCGCGACTGGGGCCTGCGCATCGGCAAGACCGAGACCACCTACTACAACAGCATGAACCGCAACAAGCGGTCCATCACGCTGGACCTGCAGACCCCCGAGGGCGTGAAGATCGTCCACGACCTGCTGCCCCAGTTCGACGTGGTCATCCACAACTTCAAGACCGGCGGCGCCGAGAAGCTGGGCCTGGGCTACGAACAGCTCAAGGCCATCAAGCCCGGCATCATCTACTGCGCCGTGGCCGGCTATGACAGCAGCGGGCCCGAGGCCAAGCGCCCCGGCTACGACCTGGTCATCCAGGGCGAGGCCGGCCTCATGGCGCTCAACGGCGAGGCCGGCACGCCGCCGCTCAAGTTCGGCGTGGCCGTGGTCGATCTCATGACCGGCATGTATGCGGCCCAGGCCATCCTGGCCGCGCTGTTCCGCCGCGAGCGCACGGGCAAGGGCCGCCTCATCGAGATGGCGCTGTACGACAGCGGCATCATGATCACCGGCTACTACGGCCTGGATGCCATGCAGCTGGGCCATGACCCCGAGCGCTACGGCAATGCCCACCCCTCCATCGTTCCCTACGGCATGTACGAGGCGGCCGACGGCCCGCTGATCATCGCCGTGGGCAACAACGCCCAGTTCGACAAGTTCTGCCGCCAGGTGGTGATGCGCCCCGACATCGTCGAGGACGAGCGGTTCTCCACCAACGTCAACCGCGCCAAGAACCGCCTGGAGCTGGGCCCCATGCTCAAGGAACTGATCCGCTCCTTCCCGCGCGATCTGCTGCTGGAGCGCCTGACGGCCGCCGGCATCCCCTGCGGCCGTGTGGCCGGCCTGCACGAGGCCCTGACCAGCGAGCGCACGCGCCGTGGCGGCCTGCTGCGTGACATGCCCCACCCCGTGGTCGGCACCACGCCCGTGTTCGCGCCGCCCTACCGCCTGGACGGCCAGCGCCTGCCCATACGCCATGCACCGCCCACGCTGGGCGAGGGCACGCGCGAGGTGCTGCACCGGCTGCTGAGCATGAGCGACGAGCAGCTGCAGCAGCTGCAGTCCAAGGGCGTGCTGACCCTGCCCGAGACCCCCGCGCAACAGGGATAAGAAGACCGATCACGCGACTGATTCCACGGGGGCCATTGATGCCCGGCTCCCGACCCGCCAGGTTTGCATGCCGCACCAAGACGGCACCCATAGACAGCAACACCCAGGAGACAAAGCCATGAGCAACCAAGTCACACGCCGCGACATTCTTCAAGGGCTGGCCGCCATCGGCGGCACCAGCCTGCTGGCCACGGGCGCCACCAGCGCCCTCGCACAGGCCGGCAAGCCGGCCGCGTGGCCCACCAAGCCCATCCGCGTGGTCGTGCCCTTCAACGCGGGCGGCGCCACCGACATCATTGCGCGCACTATCGGCGAGGCCCTGGCCAGGCGCGTGGGCCAGCCCGTGGTCATCGACAACCGCGCGGGCGCGGCCGGCATCCTGGGCACGGACGCCGTGGTCAAGGCGCCCGCCGACGGCCACACCCTGCTGGTCTCGCTCAGCACCTCCATGCTGATCAACCAGTTCCTCTACACCAAGCTGCCCTACAACCCGCAAAAGGACATCGCCCTGGTCACCCAGATCGCGGCGGCGCCCGTCACCCTGGTGGTCCATCCCTCGGTGCCGGCCAACAACATGAAGGAACTGCTGGCCTACGTGAAGGCCAACAAGGGCAAGCTCTCGTACGGCTCCTGGGGCGTGGGCTCGTATGCCCACCTGGCCGGTGCCTACATGAGCAAGACCATGGACGCCGACATGACCCACGCCGCCTACAAGGGCGAGGCGCCCATGATCCAGGAGCTGATCGGCGGCCAGCTGCAGATGTGCTTTTCCAGCGCGCTCAACACCAAGCCCTTCATCGACTCGGGCAAGCTCAAGGCCATCGGCGTCACCGGCAAGGAGCGCATGGAAATCCTGCCCAAGCTGCCCACCATCCATGAACAGGGCGTCACCGACGACGCCTACGCCATCTACGGCTGGGTGGCCATGGGCGCGCCGGCCGGCGTGCCCAAGGAGATCGTGGACCAGCTCTACGGCCACCTGCGCGAAATCGCCAAGGACCCCAAGGTGCTGGAGCGCACCGTGGGCGCAGGTTTCATGCCGCTGATGAACAGCCCGCAGGCCTTCCGCGAGAACTACCAGCGCGACATGCCGATCTGGAAGGCGCTGGTGGAAGAAGCCGGCGCGAAGCTTGATTGATTTTTCCGGCCCGCGGCAGCGGGCCGCCACCGACGACTGCTGAGACAGCTTTGAGAGGAGACTTCATGTACACGCGCAATCCCGCATCCCCGGCACGCCCCACGCGGCGCAGCGTTCTGGCCCTGGCCGCAGCCCCGCTGCTGACGCGG
>NZ_JTKZ01000181.1:0-4667 GCF_000799035.1 Delftia sp. ZNC0008 | reverse complement strand
CATGGAAGAAGGTCTGCGCTTCGCTATCCGCGAAGGCGGCCGTACCGTGGGCGCTGGCGTGGTTGCAAAGATCATTGCGTAATTCTTAGAAAACTAGGAATACACAATGTCCAAGCAAAAAATCCGCATCCGCCTGAAGGCGTTTGACTACAAGCTGATCGACCAGTCGGCTGCTGAAATCGTTGACACTGCCAAGCGCACCGGCGCCATCGTCAAGGGTCCCGTGCCCCTGCCGACACGCATGAAGCGCTTCGACATCCTGCGCTCGCCGCACGTCAACAAGACCAGCCGCGACCAGTTCGAAATCCGCACTCACCAGCGCCTGATGGACATCGTTGACCCGACTGACAAGACGGTTGACGCTCTGATGAAGCTGGACCTGCCCGCAGGTGTGGACGTCGAGATCAAGCTGCAATAAGTACTTCACAGGCCCCTTGCGGGGCCGTTGAAGGGCTTTGATTTAACGCGAACTTGCTTGAAAAGGCAGTTCGCGTTAAAATTTGGGGCTTCGCCTTTCTTGAGCGAAGTTTTATCAACCTTCTTTCGTGCGCAAGGCCTTGGTCATCTGGGGCGGGAGCGCAACGCTGGGCCAATTGCAGTTTCAGCGGCGGAAGTTTTGGAGCAAACAAATGAGTCTGAGCAACTCCCTCGGGTTGCTGGGTCGCAAGGTGGGCATGATGCGTCTGTTCACTGATGATGGGGACGCAGTGCCTGTCACAGTGGTGGATGTGTCGAACAACCGCGTGACTCAGGTCAAAACCCAAGAGAACGATGGCTACGTGGCCCTGCAGGTCACTTTCGGTTCGCGCAAGGCATCTCGCGTGACCAAGCCAGAAGCCGGCCACCTTGCCAAGGCAGGTGTCGAAGCCGGTGAAGTGATGGGTGAATTCCGCGTGACCGAAGAAACCGCTGGCAAGTACGCCGCAGGCTCCGTCCTGCCCGTCGCCGAGCTGTTCTCGGTGGGCCAGAAGGTGGACGTGCAAGGCACTTCCATCGGTAAGGGCTTCGCCGGCACCATCAAGCGTCACAACTTCCGCTCGCAGCGCGCCTCGCACGGCAACAGCCGTTCGCACAATGTTCCCGGCTCCATCTCGATGGCCCAGGATCCAGGTCGCGTGTTCCCGGGCAAGAAGATGACCGGCCACATGGGCGATGAAACCATCACCACCCAAAATCTCGATGTGGTTCGCATTGACGAAGCACGCCAACTGCTCTTGATCAAGGGCGCTGTTCCGGGCTCCAAGGGTGGCTTCGTGACGGTGCGCCCCGCCATCAAGGCCAAAGCTTCCAAGGGAGCGAACTAATGCAGCTCGAACTCCTGAATGAACAAGGCCAGGCCGCATCCAAGTTTGATGCGCCCGAGACTGTTTTCGGCCGTGAATTCAACGAAGACCTCGTCCACCAGATCGTGATCGCCTACCGTGCCAACGCACGCCAGGGCACTCGCGCTCAGAAGGACCGCGAGCAGGTTCGTCACACGACCGCCAAGCCGTTCAAGCAAAAGGGCACCGGCCGTGCTCGTGCCGGTATGTCCTCCTCGCCTCTGTGGCGTGGCGGCGGCCGCATCTTCCCGAATCTGCCTGAAGAAAACTTCACGCAGAAGATCAACAAGAAGATGTACCGCGCCGGCATGGTTGCCATCCTGTCGCAGCTGGCCCGCGAAGGCCGTCTGGCCGTGGTGGACTCGCTCAAGCTCGAAAGCCCCAAGACCAAGGTGCTGGCCGACAAGTTCAAGGCCATGAACCTGGAATCGGTCATGGTGATCGCTGAAGAAGTCGACGAGAACCTGTACCTGGCTTCCCGCAATCTGAAGAACGTGTTCGTGGTCGAGCCGCGCTACGCCGACCCCGTGTCGCTGGTGCACTACAAGAAAGTGCTCGTCACCAAGGGTGCGATCGACAAACTCAAGGAGATGTTCGAATGAGCACGCTCAAGTTTGACGAAGGTCGTCTGATGCAGGTGTTGGTTGCTCCCATCGTGTCCGAAAAGGCCACCATGGTTGCAGAGAAGTCCAACGCCGTGACGTTCAAGGTGCTGCAGAGCGCCACCAAGCATGAAATCAAGGCCGCCGTGGAACTGATGTTCAAGGTGGAAGTTGCTGGTGTCTCCGTGGTGAACATCAAGGGCAAGACCAAGCGCTTTGGCAAGACCACCGGCCGCCGCGACCACGTTCGCAAGGCCTACGTGATGCTCAAGCCCGGTCAAGAGCTGAACCTGTCCGGGGAGGCTGCGTAATCATGGCTGTTATCAAGCTCAAACCGACGACCCCCGGCCAACGCGGCACGGTCAAGGTCACGCGTGACCATCTGCACAAGGGTGCAGGTTTCGCCCCCCTGCTGGAGCCTCAGCACCAGAAGTCGGGCCGTAACAACAACGGTCACATCACCACCCGTCACAAGGGCGGTGGCCACAAGCACCACTATCGCGTGGTGGACTTCAAGCGCACCAAGGACGGCATCCCCGCCAAGGTCGAGCGCATTGAGTACGACCCCAACCGTACGGCCCACATCGCTCTGGTGTGCTATGCCGACGGCGAGCGTCGCTACATCATTGCTCCGCGCAACCTGGAAGTCGGCGCAACGATCGTCAGCGGTTCGGAAGCCCCGATCCGCGTGGGCAACACCCTGCCGATCCGCAACATCCCCGTGGGTTCGACCATCCACTGCATCGAACTGAAGATCGGCGCTGGCGCGCAGATCGCCCGTTCGGCAGGTACGTCGGCTACGCTGCTGGCCCGTGAAGGCATCTACGCCCAAGTGCGTATGCGTTCCGGCGAAGTGCGCAAGGTGCACATCGAATGCCGCGCGACCATCGGTGAAGTCGCCAACGAAGAGCACAGCCTGCGCCGTCTGGGCAAGGCCGGTGTGAAGCGCTGGATGGGTATCCGCCCGACCGTTCGCGGCGTGGTGATGAACCCTGTCGATCACCCGCACGGTGGTGGTGAAGGCAAGACCGGTGAAGGTCGTCACGCTGTTGACCCATGGGGCAACCTGACGAAGGGCTACCGTACCCGTAACAACAAGCGCACGCAGTCGATGATTGTGTCGCGTCGTAAGAAGTAAAGGGTAGCAAATGACTCGTTCTCTTAAAAAGGGTCCGTTTGTTGACCATCACTTGCTGGCAAAGGCCGAGAAGGCCGTCGCCACCAAGGACAAGAAGCCCGTCAAGACCTGGTCGCGTCGCTCCATGGTTCTGCCCGAGTTCATCGGTCTGACCATTGCCGTGCACAACGGCAAGCAGCACGTGCCCGTGTATGTGACTGACCAGATGGTCGGCCACAAGCTCGGCGAATTCGCGCTGACCCGTACCTTCAAGGGTCACCCGGCGGACAAAAAAGCCAAGAAGTAAGGAATAGAACATGTCTGAAACACGTGCTGTTCTCCGTGGCGTCCGCCTGTCTGTGGACAAGGGTCGCCTGGTCGCGGACCTGATCCGCGGCAAGAAAGTGGACCAAGCCCTGAACATCCTGACGTTCACGCAGAAAAAAGCTGCCGTGATCATCAAGAAGGTGCTCGAGTCCGCCATCGCCAACGCCGAGCACAACGACGGCGCCGACATTGACGAACTGAAGGTCAAGACCATCTTCGTCGAACAAGGCACCACGCTCAAGCGCTTCACCGCGCGTGCAAAGGGCCGCGGCAATCGCATCAGCAAGCCCACGTGCCACGTGTACGTGACGGTTGGCAACTGAAAGGCCTGGGAAGAATATGGGACAGAAAATCCATCCTACCGGCTTCCGCCTGGCTGTTAGCCGCAACTGGGCCAGCCGTTGGTACGCAAGCAACCGCGACTTCGCCGGCATGCTGGCCGAAGACATCAAGGTGCGCGAGTTCCTGAAGGCCAAGCTGAAGAACGCCGCCGTGTCGCGCATCCTGATCGAGCGTCCTGCAAAGAACGCCCGCATCACGATCTTCTCGGCACGTCCTGGTGTCGTGATCGGCAAGAAGGGCGAGGACATCGAGAACCTGAAGAAGGAACTCGCAACCCGTCTGGGCGTGCCCGTGGCTGTGAACATCGAAGAAGTGCGCAAGCCTGAAATCGATGCCAAGCTGATCGCCGACTCGATCTGCCAGCAGCTCGAAAAGCGCATCATGTTCCGCCGCGCCATGAAGCGTGCGATGCAAAACGCCATGCGTCTGGGTGCCCAAGGCATCAAGATCATGTCTTCGGGCCGTCTGAACGGTATCGAAATTGCACGCTGCGAGTGGTACCGCGAAGGCCGTGTGCCACTTCACACGCTGCGCGCCGACATCGACTATGGCTTCTCCGAAGCCAAGACGACCTACGGTGTGATCGGTGTGAAGGTCTGGGTCTACAAGGGTGACACGCTGGGTCGTAACGACCTGCCGGCAGCCGAGACCCCCCGCCCCGAAGACGAGCGTCGTCCTCGCGGCCCCCGCCGCGATGGTCGCGGCGATGGTCGTCGTGACGGTGCTGGCCGTGGTGCCCGCCGCCCCGCAGGCGCTAACGCAGCACCTGCAGACGGCAGCGACAAGCCCGCCGGCGCTGGCGCTGATTCCGTTAAGCGCGTTCGCAAGACTGACGCGCCCGCTACAGCAGCGGACGGTAAAGGAGAATAAAGATGCTGCAACCTGCTCGCCGCAAATACCGCAAGGAGCAAAAGGGTCGCAACACCGGTATTGCAACGCGTGGTAACTCCGACGCGG
>NZ_JTKZ01000653.1:0-4256 GCF_000799035.1 Delftia sp. ZNC0008 | reverse complement strand
GGAGGCCACGGCCTGCTGCTGGTGGGGCCGCCGGGCTCGGGCAAGTCCATGCTGGCCCAGCGCTTTGCCGACCTGCTGCCGCCCATGAGCGACGACGAGGCGCTGGAAGCCGCCGCCATCGCCAGCCTGGCCGGCCGCTTCACGCCCGAGCGCTGGCGCCAGCGCCCCACGGCCAGTCCCCATCACACGGCCAGCGCCGTGGCCCTGGTCGGAGGAGGCTCGCCACCGCGCCCCGGCGAGATCTCGCAGTCCCACCACGGAGTACTGTTTCTGGACGAATTCCCCGAGTTCGCACGCAGCGCGCTGGAGGCGCTGCGCGAGCCGCTGGAGACCGGCCAGATCACCATCGCCAGGGCCGCCCAGCGCTGCGAATTCCCCGCGCGCTTCCAGCTCGTCGCGGCCATGAATCCCTGCCCCTGCGGCCATTGGGGGTCGACGGTGCAGCGCTGCCGCTGCACGCCCGACAAGGTGGCGCGCTACCAGGCGCGCATCAGCGGCCCGCTGCTGGATCGCATCGACCTGCATGTGGAAGTCGGCGCCCTGCCCCCGCAGGAGCTGCTGGCCGCGCGCTCTGGCGAGGCCAGCGACACCGTGCGCGATCGCGTGGTCCAGGCCCGCGCGCTGGCCCTGCAGCGCCAGGGCAGTGCCAACCACCAACTCCAGGGCCAGGCCCTGGACGACCACCTGGGCCTGTCGCCCGAGGCCCTGGCCTTCGCCCACAAGGCCGCCGCACGCCTGGGCTGGTCGGCCCGCAGCACCCACCGCGCGCTCAAGGTGGCGCGCACCATTGCCGACTTGGCCGGCAGCGCGGCAGTGGAGACAGGGCATGTGGCGGAGGCCATGCAGTATCGGAGGGTGTTGCGGTTGCCTTCATGAGGATCTGCATTGGACGCGGTTGCATGGTTGCCGGAATTATTTCTGATATTCCGAAATTTCCTCCTGAATGAAACGAAGTACTCCTGAATTTCGGAATATTGGAAATTGTTTTGAAAATTCCCTAAGAAATCCTAGAATTTCGGAATATCAGAAATAAAGCCAATCCATCCATGCCGTCTTCCACGCCCATGAACGGCCCGCAGCAGGATCCCCTGCAGCCCGGGGCCGTGGTCATCGCTGACCTGTCCAGGCTCGGCGCCCAGATCCGTGCCATGCGCAAGGCCCAGCACCTGCGCATCGATGACACGGCAGCCCTGTGCGGCGTGTCGCTGGATCTGCTCTCCCGTCTGGAGAACGGCAAGGGCGGCGTGGGCTCCGACAAGCTGCTGGCCGTACTCGACGGGCTGGGTCTCGCCATGGTCATCGCGCCCAAGCAGGACGCCCTGATGGCACGGCTTCCACGGGCCTGAAGCGCACATGGCCACGCCGCCGTCGCTTTCGCTTTCGCTGTGGAACGATGTCGGCACGCACGTGGCCGATGTGACCCATGACCCGCACAACGATCTTTGGGGACTGCGGTATGCGCCTGCATGGCTGGAGCATGAACGGCCTTTCTACCTGGCGCCCTGCCTGCCGCTGGCCGCTCCCGAAGGGGGCTACGACTCGCGCTCCATCCGGCGTTTCATCGAGAACCTGCTGCCTGAAGGCGCGGCGCTGGATGTGGTGGCCAGAAGTCAGGGCATAGGCAAGGGCAACATCTTCGGTCTGATACGCGCCCTCGGCGCCGAGACCACCGGGGCCTTCCGGTTTCAGGCCGATGGCAGCAGGCCCGATCCACAGGCCGCCAATGCCGCTCGCACCATATCGACCGCAGAACTCTCCCAACGCATTGCAGACCGAGAGACACGCCCTTTCATCGAGTGGGATGGCAAAGTGCGCATGTCGGTGGCCGGCTACCAGGACAAGCTGCCCGTGCACGTGGAAGGCGAGAGCGTGCAGGAAGGCTCCATCTTCCTTCCCGACAACGTTCCGTCCACCCACATCCTCAAACCCCAGCCGCGCGACAGCGCGGTGCCGCACATGGTGGTGAACGAGCATTTCTGCATGCGCCTGGCAGCGGCCATGCGCTTGCCTGCAGCCGAGGTGCAGATGCTGCACGTGCCACAGCCGGTGCTGGCAGTCAGGCGCTTTGACCGCGTGCGGCAGGCGCCACAAAGACGGGTCCTGCGCACCCACATCATCGATGCATGCCAAGCGGGCGATCTTCCCGTCAGCTACAAGTACGAGCACCACATCGGCAGCGTGGGCGATGCCCGGCTATACCGCGACGGCATGAGCTTTCCCCGGCTGTTCGGTCTACTGGAGCACTCGGTGGCGAAGGCTGCGGACAAGCTGGCAATGATCCGATGGGCGTTGTTCCAGATACTGATCGGCAATGGCGACGCACATGGCAAGAACTTCTCCTTCCACGTGCTGCCGCAGGGCCTGGCGACCGCACCCTGGTACGACCTCGTCAGCGTGGCCCAGTATCCCGATGTGTCCCAGGAACTGGCCATGGCCTTCGGCGACTGCTTTGCGCTGGAGGAACTCACACCCTTCGAGTTTGCGCATTTCGCGCACCTGTGTGCAATAGACCGCAGGCTGCTCGCACGTGAAGCCCAGCGCATGGCCAAGGCAGCCCCTGGTGCGGCGGCCAAGGTTCTGCGCGAATCGCCTTACACGCCAGAAGAACACGCCTTCGCCCAGCGCATCGCCGCCTATGCGACCACCCAGGCCCAAAGACTGGTGGACATCGCCCAGAAGGCAGCAGCCTTGCCTTCCGACCTGTTCTGAGTCTCAGGCAGACGCTGCCGGGACGGCTTCCATGCCCAGGGCCTCTTCGCCCTGCACACCCTCGATCCCCAGCACCTCCACGCACGCATGCAGCGCAGGCGACCAGCCCTGGCGCGCGGGCACGACGAACCAGGTTTCCACGCGGGCGACTTCCTGGGCGAGTGCGCCGGGCAGGGCCGTGATGTGCACGCCGAAGCGGTGCTGCTGGGCCTGGACCACGCTGCGCGGCAGCAGGCCGTAGCCCATGCCGGCGGCCACGCAGCCGAGGATGGCGTCCAGCGATCCCATTTCCATGATGCGTGCGGCCACGCCGCGCGTGGCCAGCAGCAGTTCGATGCGCTGGCGGTAGCTGCAGCCCTGGCGGAAGGCCAGGAAGGGCACGGCGCTGAGCTGGGCGGCATCGGGAAAGCGCGGCAGCGCGAAGGCGGTGACCAGCACCAGTTCCTCCTCGAAAACCTTCCAGCCCTGCAGCCGCGACTGGGGCGGCATGCCCGAGACGAAGGCGCAGTCCAGCCGCCCTGCCAGCAGGTCAGCCAGCAGCTCGGCCGTGGTGGCCGTGCGCAGCTCCAGGTCCAGGCCGGGCCGGGCCTGGTGCAGGCGCGCCAGCAGCGGCGGCAGGCGCAGCGCAGCCGTGGTTTCCATGGAGCCTATGCGCAGCGCGCCTGCGGCCCGGGCGCTGCCCTGCAGCAGCGCCAGCGCTTCGTCGTGGTCGGCCAGCATGCGCCGCGCGTATTGCTCCAGCAGGCGGCCGGCAGGCGTGGCGTGCACGGGAGCGCTGCGCTCCAGCAACTGCACGCCAGCCTCGTCCTCGAGCTTTTTCACATGGGCCGTCACGTTGGACTGCACGGTGTGCAGTTGCTGCGCGGCGGCGCCGAAGCTGCCGCTGTCGCAGACGGCCAGGAACATGCGCAGGGACTTCAATTGCATCGCGGCTCCAGTGGCATTCATCTTCAATCGAGATCGACGCCATCATTTTGAATCATTGGACATGATGACTCCGGCGGCTTAAGGTATGCCCATCCTCCCCGCATGGCGCCCACTCCCGTGATCCAACGCAACGAAACTTCCCTGCTGCTGACCGGCTTCATGGCCACGCTCAGCGGCGTCGGCCTGGCGCGCTTTGCCTACACGGCGCTGATGCCGCAGATGGTGCATGCCGGCTGGTTCAGCGGCGAGCAGGTGGCCTACCTGGGCGCGGCCAATCTGCTGGGCTATCTGATCGGGGCGCTGGCGGCCGCGCCGCTAGCCGAACGCCTGGGCGCGCTGCGCGTGCTGCTGTGGTGCTGGGTGGCCCTGGCGCTGAGCTTTGCGGCCTGCGCCTGGCCGCTGCCCATGCCCTGGTTCTTTGCCTGGCGCTGCATCTCGGGCATTGGCGGCGCCATCCTGATGGTGCTGGGTCCCTCGGTGGCCCTGGCGGCCACGCCCCTGCAGCGGCGTGCGGCCCTGGGGCCGCTGATGTTTTGCGGCATAGGTGCCGGCGCCCTGCTGTCGGCCACGCTGATACCGCTGCTGGCGCGCCAGAGCCTGGGCGCCGTCTGGTGGGCGCT
>NZ_JTKZ01000532.1:0-6018 GCF_000799035.1 Delftia sp. ZNC0008 | reverse complement strand
CCGCGTCCAGGGGCAGCGCCGTGCTGCTGGCAATCGCGCTGCTGCTGGCCGCTGCGGCGCCGGCACCCTCCCGGGCGGCGTCGTCAGCCCAGGCGGCGCAGCGCAGCTTTTCCGTTGCCGCCGGACCTCTCGCGCATGTGATCGCCCAGTACGCCAACCAGGCCGGTGTGGCGCTGTCGTTCGATGCGGCCCAACTGGGTCGGCGGCAGTCGCCGGGCCTGCAGGGCCGCTATGCCGTGGACGATGGTTTTGCGAGGCTGCTGGAGGGCACGGCGCTGCAGGCCGTGCGCGAGTCCAGCGGCGTCTATACGCTGCGGCCGCTGCCAGCGGCGGCCTCGGGCATCGGCGGGCAGACGCTGGGCACGGTCACGGTCCGGGCCACGGCGCCGGCCAGTGCTACGACCGAGGCATCGGACAGCTACGCGGCCAGCCTGGTCACGGGCTACAAGGGGCTTCAGTCGGTGCGCGACATCCCGCAGCCCGTGACCGTGCTCACGCGCCAGTGGCTGGACGAGCAGGCCCTGCCCGACCTGCATGCCGTGCTGCAGCACACGCCGGGCGTGACGGTGGAGTACATCGACAGCGAGCGCATCGCCTATTACTCGCGCGGCTACCAGATCGATTCGCTGCAGGTGGACGGGCTCAATGTGAACCAGGTGGCCTCGGCCTCCACCTTCATCCAGCCCGATACGGCCATGCTGGACCGCGTGGAGGTGCTGCGCGGCGCCACGGGCCTGCTGCGTGGCGCGGGCTCGCCCTCGGCCATGGTGAACATGGTGCGCAAGCGGCCCACGGCGCAATGGCAGGGCTCGGCCGCGCTGACGCTGGGTTCCTGGGACCGCCAGCGCATGGAGGCCGACCTGTCCGGCCCTCTGAACGCAGCCGGCACGCTGCGCGGCCGGCTGGTGGCGCTGGCGGACGACAAGGCATCGTTCCAGACCGCGCGCAAGGAAAAGCGCCTGGGCCTGTACAGCGCGCTGGAGGCGGACCTGGGGCCGCGCACCACGCTCACGGCCGGCCTGCAGCACACGGACCTGCAGGCCACGGGCTCCTGGGGCGGCCTGCCTGCCGCCGCCGACGGCAGCCAGCTCGGCCTGCCGCGCAGCACCTACCTGGGCACGCCCTGGAATACCTGGGACCGCCACAACCAGCAGGCCTTTGCCGAGCTGGAGCACCGGCTGGACAGCGGCTGGCAACTGAAGGCCCAGGCGGCGCACACGCGCTTTCGGTCGGACGGGTTCAAGCAGACCTCGTTTTCCAGGGCCAGCGACAGCAATCCCTACCTGTTCGACGTGAGCACCTCCATCTATGGCGGCGACGGCAGCACGCAGAACGCGCTGAGCCTGCTGGCCAGCGGCCCCTTCGAGGCCCTGGGCCGCAGGCACGAGCTGTCGCTGGGCGCCGACCTGCAGCGCATCCGCAGCACGGGCGCCACGGGCTACTGGGGCGTGAGCCCGCTGCGCAATGTGGACATCCGCGGCTGGAATCCGTACACCAGCTACCCCGAGCCCTTCTACAGCGAGGGCAACGGCAACGCCTATTCATCGCCCGTGTCCCACATCCACCAGTACGGCGGATTCGCGCGGGCCCGGCTGTCGCTGACCGACTCGCTCACCGCGATTGCCGGCGCGCGCCTGAGCTGGTGGAGCTATCTCGAACCCGGCAATGCCCAAAGCGGCTACAGCGTGCGCCGCGAGCTGACGCCCTATGCGGGCCTGGTGCATGCGCTGTCGGACACGCTCGACGCCTATGCCAGCTACAGCGAGATCTTCAGCCCCCAGGACAAGAAGGCCGCCGACGGCAGCATCCTGGCGCCCGCCCGGGGCGAGGACCTGGAGGCCGGGCTCAAGGGCAGTTTCATGGACGGCCGGCTGCAGGCCAGCGTGTCGTTGTTCCGCATCCAGCGCGTGGGCAGCGCCATGCAGGACACGGCATCGGCCATGCCCTGCCTGCCGTGGTACCCGACCAGCCACTGCTTCATGGCCGGCGGCAAGAGCCGCAGCCAGGGCTGGGAGCTGGAGCTGTCCGGCGAGCCCGCGCCGGGCTGGCAGGTGCTGGCCGGCTACACCTACACCTACGCCAGGTACCTGCGCGACGCCTCCGAGGCCAACGTGGGCCAGCCGCTGCGGCCCGTGGACCCGCGCCATGCGCTGCGCCTGTTTGCCAGCCACCGCTTCAAGGGGCCCTTGCAGGGATGGACCGCAGGCGCCGGCGTGCGGCTGCAAAGCGATGCCTACGCCAGCGTGGGCGATGTCACCACCCGCCAGGGTGGCTATGCGCTTTTTGACGCGCTGCTGGCCTACCGCCTGGACGACACCTACTCGCTGCAGCTGAACGTGAGCAACCTGCTGGACAAGCGCTACTACGCCAAGTTCTCGCCCAACAGCACCTACTTCAACAACTACTACGGCGATCCGCGCAACGTCACGGTGTCGCTGCGCGCGCGCTTCTAGGGCCACGGCCGGCCTGCCCTCCTTTCCCTGTTTTTCTTCCCCGGTTTTTCTTCACGGTTTTTCCAACCTTTGCACATGACTGCCATGACGCACCCCAGCACTCCTGCGGACTTCCGCTTCGCTCCCCACCCCCTCACGCGCCTGATCCGCCAATGCCTGGGCGCCGGCCTGGCCCTGGCCGCCGTGGGCGTGGCGGCCCAGACGGCCGAGGGCCCGGCCCTCAAGGAGGTGACGGTGAGCGACCAGGCCGAGGCCATCGGCGGACTGCAAAAGACCTATGCCGGCGGCCAGATCGCGCGCGGCGGCGACCTGGGCATCCTGGGCAAGACCGACCAGATGAACGTGCCCTTCAGCACGACCAACTACACCTCGGAGCTGATCGAGAACCAGCAGGCGCTGACCATCGCCGACGTGGTGATGAACGACGCCTCGGTGCGCACGCTGCAGGCGCGCGGCGGCTATGGCGATGACTTCCAGGTGCGGGGCTTTTCCCTGTCCATGCGCGATGTGTCGGTGAACGGCCTGTACGGCCTGTCGCCCTCCACGCGACTGCCGCTGGAGGTGATCGAGCGCGTGGAAGTGCTCAAGGGCCCCGGCTCGCTGACCAATGGCGTGGGTCCCAGCGGCAGCATCGGCGGCAGCATCAACGTGGTGACCAAGCGCGCGGGCGACGTGCCGCTGAACCGCCTGACCGCCACCTACATGGGCAAGGCCCAGTTCGGCACCCACCTGGACGTGGGCCGCCGCTTTGGCGAAGACAACCAGTGGGGCGTGCGCGTGAATGGCGTGTGGCGCAACGGCGAAGGCAATATCGACGGCGGCCGCCAGCGTCTGGGCCTGGCCTCGGTGGGGCTGGACTACGAAGGCCAGGGCCTGCGCTGGTCGCTGGACGCGCTGACCACCAGCGGCAAGACCACGGAATTCCGCCCGCAAAGCGCCTTCCTGGCCGGCATCACCCAGGTGCCCGCCGTGCCCGACAGCCGCATCAACTTCAACCCGGGCACGGAGCTGCTGGACAAGGCCAAGACCGTGATCTCGCGCGTGGAATACGACATCAACGCCAACACCTCCGTCTACGGCGGCGTGGGCTACAGCGATGTGTCCAGCGACCAGAGCTTCCCCACGGCCGTGCAGCGCATCGACTCGCTGGGCAACTTCACGGTGCGCAACGGCTTCTACGACGAGTTCAACAAGACCACCTCGGCCGACGTGGGCCTGCGCACGCGCTTCAGGACCGGCGCCATCGGCCACACCGTGGTGGCCGCGGCCAACTACATGGACCGCGAGAGCGGCTACTTCTACCAGCTGACCACCAAAGCCGTCCCCTCCAACATCTACAACCCGTCGCCCCTGCCTGCCATCGACTTCGTGCGCGGCGCGCCCACCAAGAACGCCGAGCTGACGCAGCACAGCCTGGCGCTGGCCGACACCATGGCGCTGTTCAGCGACCGCGTGCTGGTGACCGTGGGCCTGCGCGACCAGACCATCGACCAGAAGAACGCCAGCGGCACCACGCTGTACAAGGCCAGCGCCGTGACGCCGCTGGCCGGCGTGGTGTTCAAGCCGCAGAACCATGTCGCGGTCTACGCCAACTACACGGCAGGCCTGTCGGCAGGCGGCACGGCCGGGCCCAACACGGCCAATGCCGGCCAGGTGTTCGCGCCGCAGAAGTCCAAGCAGTACGAAGTGGGCGTGAAGGTGGACTGGGGCCGCATGACCACGCAGGCCGCGCTCTACCAGATCCAGCGCCCGGGCTCCATGACGGACCCGGTGACCAATGTCTACAGCTTCGGCGGCGAGACGCGCAACCGCGGCCTGGAGCTGACCGCCTACGGCGAGATCCACAAGGGCCTGCGCCTGCTGGCCAGCGCGGCCTTCAACAACGCCAGGCTCTCGCGCACGGCAGGCGGCGTGAACCAGGGCAACGATGCCAACGGCGTGCCCGAGCGCACCTTCAACCTGGGCCTGGACTGGGATACGCCCTGGGTGGAGGGCCTGAGCCTGAACGGCCGCGTGATCCACACCTCGTCCATGTACTACGACGCGGCCAACATCCTGCGCATGCCCGGCTGGACACGCCTGGACCTGGGCGCACGCCTGCGCACCCACGTGGCCGGCAAGCCGGTGGTGCTGCGCGCCAGCCTGGAGAACGTCAGCAACAAGAGCTACTGGGTGACTGCCGCCGGCTACACCACCACGGGCGCGCCGCGCACGCTGATGCTGTCGGCACAAGTGGACTTCTAAGCCCCCGGCAACCGGCAACCGCCCCGCCCCCGGCATGGCGCCGGGGGCGCGGTGATGGCGGGGGCCGCAGGCCCCCTTCTGTCAGAGAAAAGAACACCCCATGCAAAGCCACACGATCAAGACCTGGGCCTGGTTGCACAAATGGAGCAGCCTGGTCTGCACCGTCTTCATGCTGCTGCTGTGCCTGACCGGCCTTCCGCTGATCTTCCACCACGAAATCGGCCACCTGCTGGGCACCGAGGTGGAGGCCCCGCCCATGCCCCAGGGCACGCCCCATGCCAGCCTGGACAAGGTGCTGGAGGTGGCCCGTGTCCAGCACCCGGACCGCGTGGTGCAGTTCGTCTCCAAGTCCGACGACACCGACGACCTCTGGTTCGTCACCATGACGCCCACGCCGGCGCCCACGGACGATTTCCGCTCCGTGGTCATCGATGCGCGCACGGCCGAACTGCTGGCCCAGCCGCGCTTCGACCAGGGCTTCATGTGGGTCATGTTCAAGCTGCACGTGGACCTGTTCGCGGGGCTGCCGGGCAAGCTGTTCCTGGGCTTCATGGGGCTGCTGCTGCTGATCGCCATCGTCAGCGGCGTGGTGCTGTACGCGCCCTTCATGCGCAAGCTCGATTTCGGCACCGTGCGCCGCACGCGCCAGCCGCGCCTGAAGTGGCTGGACCTGCACAACCTGCTGGGCATCGTCACGCTGGTGTGGCTGTTCGTGGTGGGCGCCACCGGCATGATCAATACCTGGGCCGACCTGCTGATCAAGTACTGGCAGCATGACCAGCTCAGCAGCGTGCTGGCGCCCTACCAGGGCCAGGACACGGTGCCGGTGGCGGAGCGCGCCTCGCTGCAGCAATCGCTGCAGGCCGCCCAGCAGCAGGTGCCGGGCACCAGGCTGTACTTCATCGCCTTCCCCGGCACCACGTTCTCCAGCCCGCACCACCACACCTTCTTCCTGCGCGGCAACGAGCCCCTGACCTCGCGCCTGTTCCTGCCCGTGCTGGTGGACGCCAGGACCGCCCAGGTCACGGCCGCGCCCGCCCTGCCCTGGTATCTGACGGCGCTGCTGGTGTCCCAGCCGCTGCACTTCGGCGACTACGGCGGGCGGGCCATGCAGATCCTCTGGGCGTTGCTGGACATCGCCAGCATCATCGTGCTGGGCACCGGCCTGTACCTGTGGGTCAACAAGGGCAAGAGCCTGCCGGCCGCGCAGCCCGCGCCGCGCGGCAAGGAGGTCTCGGCATGAGCGGCGCGCGACACCGGGGCTTTCTCGCACTCTGGGGCTGGCCCATCGCGCTGGGCGTGCTGACGGCCATCGACGCGG
>NZ_JTKZ01000572.1:0-15008 GCF_000799035.1 Delftia sp. ZNC0008 | reverse complement strand
CAAGGACGGACCGTTCGAGCTGCAGGCCTCCATGCTGCGCACCCTGGACCAGGCCGGCCAGCGCCTGCCCCATGACCTGCTGGTGCCTGCGCTGGAGCAGGGCCGCCAGTCCGTGGAGCTGCGCCAGTGGCTGGCCCCGGTGCTGGGCGAGCGCGGGCGCTGGCTGGGCGCGCTCAATCCGCAATGGAGCTATGCCAGCGGCGTGGAGGAAACCGCCGACCCCGAACTGGTCTGGCAGGAGGGCTCGGTCGAGCAGCGCGTGGCCCTGCTGCGCAGCGAGCGCGCGGCCGATGCCGCCCAGGCCCGTGCGCGGCTGGAAGGCAGCCTGAAGGAGCTGGGCGCCAAGGAGCGCCTGCCCATGGTCCAGGCACTGACCGTGGGGCTGGGCATGGACGACGAGCCGCTGCTCGAAAAACTGCTGTCCGACCGCAGCAAGGAAATCCGCGAGAACGCCGCGCAAATGCTCTCGTGCCTGCCGGACAGCGCGCACAGCCAGCGCGTCATGGGCTGGATGCAGTCCATGCTTCAGCAGGACGACAAGGGCCAGTGGATCGTGGAGCCCCCCGAGGAAGGCCTCAAGGAATGGGAGCGCGACGGCATCACGCTCAAGCCCGATGCCTACTTCCGTGGCGGCAAGAAGGCCTGGCTGCTGGAGCAGATGGTGCAGCTCACCCCGGTGTCCTTCTGGACCCGCGCCCTGGGCCTGACGCCCCTGGAAGTGATGGAGTGGAGCCGGCGCAGCGACTGGAAATCCTCGCTGCGCCAGGGCTGGGTGCGGGCCCTGCAGTACCAGCTGGACGTGGAATGGATCGATGCCGCCCAGGCCCTGGGCCGCGACATGCGCCACGATGCGCTGCTGCCCGCCCTCATGGCCCGGCTGTCCCCCGAAGAACGCGAGTCCCGCTGGATTGCCCAGTTCGAGCGCGACAGGCACAAGCTCATCGACGCCATCGAGGGCATGTCCCAGTCGCTGGGCGGTGCCGAACTGCTCTCGCCGGCGCTGTCGGCGCGGCTGACCGAGGCACTGCATGTGGCCGTGGGCGGCAAGCAGATCACGGGCAACTGGCACAGCTACCGCGCCGACCAGGCCCTGCTGTCCTGCGCGCGCATGCTGGACGTGACCGCGCTGGAGCGCTTTGCCGAGCTGTGGCGCAAGCCCTCGGTGCTGGATGCGCAGGTCGAGCCCGAGCCAGAGCCCCCGGCCGAGCCTGTTGCAGAGACCGCAGCCGCTTCGGCATCTGCAGCAACAGCCGCCCCGGCCATTGCCCTCACGCCCCAGCAGCAGGCGCGCCTCGAACGCAGCCGCGCGCGGCCCTGGGACGAGGAGCGCATGCGCGGCCACCTGGAGCGCATCGTCGAGCTGCGCCTGGGCCTGCACCAGGCCTTCATCGCACTGCGCGGCCAGGCCTGAGGCCGGGCCCGCTTTGCCACCCACCCCCTACCGAATCCCATTCCCATCCCTTTCCGGAAGCACACCATGAGCCAAGTCCTGCGCCAGCATGCCGAACAGCAATTCGCCGAAGAACTCGAAGCCCTGCGCAAGGTGGACGACCGTCCGCGTCCGCCCAACTGGAAGCTGTCGCCCTGGGCCGTGCTCCAGTACCTGATGGGCGGCAAGCTCGGCAACGGCTTCGAGGTCAGCCCCAAGTACATCGGCAATCCGCGCCTGATGGAAATCGCCGTCTCCACCCTGGCCACCGACCGCGCCCTGCTGCTGTACGGCGTGCCGGGCACGGCCAAGTCCTGGGTGTCCGAGCACCTGTCGGCCGCCGTCAGCGGCGACTCCACCATGCTGGTGCAGGGCACGGCCGGCACCAGCGAGGAGCAGCTGCGCTACGGCTGGAACTACGCGCAGCTGCTGGCCCATGGCCCGTCCGAGAAGGCGCTGATTCCCAGCCCCCTGGTCAACGCCATGAAGCTGGGCAAGATCGCCCGCATCGAAGAGCTGACCCGCATCCCGGCCGACGTGCAGGACACGCTGATCACCGTGCTGTCCGAAAAGACCCTGCCCGTGCCCGAGCTGGGCACCGAGGTGCAGGCCGTGCAGGGCTTCTCGGTCATCGCCACGGCCAACAACCGCGACAAGGGCGTGAACGAGCTGTCCAGCGCGCTCAAGCGCCGCTTCAACACCGTGGTCCTGCCCGTGCCGGCATCGCAGGACGAGGAAGTGCAGATCGTCACCAAGCGCGTGGCCGAGCAGGGCCGCGCCCTGGCACTGCCCGCCGAGCCGCCGGCCCTGCAGGAAGTGCGCCGCGTGGTGCAGATCTTCCGCGAGCTGCGCAACGGCCAGACCGAGGACGGCAAGACCGTGCGCGTGAAGTCGCCCAGCAGCACGCTGTCCACGGCCGAGGCCATCTCGGTCATCAACAGCGGCATGGCGCTGGCCGGGCATTTCGGCGACGGCGTGCTGCGCGCGGGCGATGTGGCCTCGGGCCTGCTGGGCGCCGTGATCAAGGACCCGGTGCAGGACAGCGTGGTCTGGAAGGAATACCTGGAGACCGTGGTCAAGGAGCGCAGCGACTGGAAGGACCTGTACCGCGCCTGCCGCGAGCAGCTCTGAAGCCCGCACTCCCGCTCCGCTGACCGACCGCATCTTCTGCGCATCTCCTGTGCACTTCCCGTATGGCCACCTCTGCCAATCCGCTTCATTTCTTCGGCATCCGCCACCATGGCCCGGGCTGCGCGCGCAGCCTGCTGCAGGCCCTGGAGCAGCTGCAGCCCGACTGCCTGCTGGTCGAAGGCCCGCCCGAGGGCGAGTCCCTGCTGCCCATGCTCCAGCATGCCGACCTGCAGCCGCCCGTGGCCATGCTGGTCTATGTGCAGGACAGCCCGGCCCATGCCGCCTTCTATCCCTACGCCGAGTTCTCGCCCGAATGGCAGGCCCTGCAATGGGCGGCGCGCCAGGGCGTGGCCACGCGCTTCATCGACCTGCCCCAGACCCACCGCATGGCGCTGGACATGGCCGAGCAGGAGCGGCGCCGGGCCGAGGCGGCGGCAGCAGATGCAGGTGATGCGGGCGAGGATGCGGGCGATGAAGGCCAGGATGCCGACACCGGCTCCGATTCCGGCGTCGCTGCGGCAGACGGCGGCCAGCTCCAGAGCAATGCCGCCGAGGCCCTGGACCGCGACGACACCACGCAGTCCGTGCCGGCTGCCGACCTCGCCGTCGATCCCTCGGACCCCGGCAGGCGGGACTGGCGCGATCCGCTGGACCTGCTGGCCGAGGCGGCAGGCTACCCCGACGGCGAAAGCTGGTGGAACCGCATGGTCGAGGAGCGCGGCGACGGCGCCACCCTGTTCGAGGGCATTGCCGAAGCCATGGCCGTGGTGCGCGCCGAGCTGCCCAACGAAGTGCGCGGAGAACGCCACGCCCGGCGCGAGGCGCTGCGCGAAGCCTGGATGCGCCAGTGCATGCGCGAGGCCGTCAAGGCCGGCCACCAGCGCATTGCCGTGGTCTGCGGCGCATGGCATGTGCCGGCCCTGCAGGCCCAGGTCACCGCCAAGGCCGATGCCGCCACGCTCAAGGGCCTGCCCAAGGCCAAGGTCCAGGCCACCTGGGCGCCCTGGACCTACCGCAACCTGTGCTCGTCCAGCGGCTATGGAGCGGGCGTGGATTCGCCGGGCTGGTATGAGCACCTGTGGCGCTGCTCCGAGCCTGCGCCCGAGTCCTTGCTCCAGTCCGCACCTGCTGCCGACCCGGCACGCGCCAGCACCCGTCGCACCGTCGGCTGGCTGGCGCGCGTGGCCCATCTGCTGCGTTCCAAGGACCTGGACTGCTCCAGCGCCCACATCATCGAGGCCACGCGCCTGGCCGAAAGCCTGGCGGCCCTGCGCGGCCACGCCAGCCCGGGCCTGCCCGAGCTGGACGAGGCCATCGTCACCGTCATCAGCATGGGCGAGCGCGCTCCGCTGCGCCTGATCGAGCGCGAACTCAGCGTGGGCGACCGCATCGGCGGCGTGCCCGCCGACGTGCCCCAGGTGCCGCTGCAGCGCGACATCGAGCAGCAGCAAAAAAGCCTGCGCCTCAAGCCCGAGGCGGCCGCCAAGGTCCTGGCCCTGGACCTGCGCAAGGACACGGACCGCGACCGCAGCCACTTCCTGCACCGGCTGCGCCTGCTGGGCATAGAGTGGGGCAGCGTCACCACCGACCAGCAGCGCAACCGGGGCACCTTCCGCGAAAGCTGGCAACTGCAGTGGGAGCCCGAGCTGGCCGTGCGCGTCATCGAGGCCAGCCGCTACGGCGGCACCCTGGTGCAGGCTGCAGCCGCCAAGGTGCGCCAGGCGCTGACGCCCGAGACACCGCTGCCCGAGCTGGCCAGGACCATCGACGACGCCCTGCTGGCCGACCTGCCGCACCTGGTCGATGCCCTCATGCACGACCTGGCCGACCGCTCTGCCAGCACCGGCGACGTTTCCCAGCTCATGCAGGCGCTGCCGCCGCTGGCCAATGTGCTGCGCTACGGCAGCGTGCGCCAGACCGACACCCAGGCGCTGGCCACGGTGATCGACAGCATGGCGCTGCGTGCCGCCATCGGCCTGCCCCTGGCCTGCATGGCGCTGGATGAAGACGCCGCAAGGCACATGCAGGCCACGGTGCTGCAGGCCCACGAGGCCCTGCGCCTGCGCGATGCCGAGGAGCCGCGCGAGGTCTGGTTCGGCGCCCTGCGCAGCATTGCCCTGGGCGATGCCGGCGCGGCCCTGCTGCGCGGCACGTCCTGCCGCCTGCTGCTGGATGCCCACCGCCTGGACAGCGAGGCCGTGGCCACGCAACTGGGCCGCAATCTCTCGCTGGGCGTGCCGCCGCTGGACGCTGCCGCCTGGCTGGACGGCTTTCTCAACCGCCAGGCCCTGGTGCTGCTGCACGACGACGCCATCTGGGGCGCCGTCGATGCCTGGCTGGCCCAGCTGGGCGAGACCCAGTTCACCCAGATCCTGCCGCTGGTGCGCCGCAGCTTCTCGGCCTTCTCCAACCATGACCGCCAGAGCCTGGGCGAAAAGGCCCGGCGAGGGCAGGGCAGTGCGGCCGTCGTGGCGGCTGCATCCGCAGGTGCCGCAGGCGCGGCAGGCGGCGGTGACGACGGCGCCTGGAACGAGGCGCGCGCCGTGCTTGCCCTTCCCGTACTCGATCAACTGCTGGGCCTGAACCTGCCCGCGCAACTGCTGTCCAGCCCGCAGGAGGCCCAGCCATGAACACCGCTGCCACCGTGAACGATGCATCCCTTGCCGACGCCGATCCGCAGGACCCCGCCGTCCAGCCCACCAACCGGCTGCAGCGCTGGCGCCTGGTGCTGGGCCAGCCGGCCGAGGGCAGCTGCGGCGGGCTGGGCGCCAAGGGCGGCTCCCTCGAAGAGATGGACAAGGCCCTGGCCGCGCTCTACGAAGAAGACAACAAGGACGGCAGCCTCTCGCGCCGGGGCGGCCGGGGCAATTCCTCGCCCAGCGTGGCCCGCTGGCTGGGCGACATCCGCAAGTACTTTCCCAGCCAGGTCGTGCAGGTCATGCAGCGCGACGCCATGGAGCGCCTGAACCTGCGCGAACTCATGCTCCAGCCCGAAATGCTGGAGCATGTGCAGCCCGACGTGCACATGGTGGCCGACCTCATCTCCCTGGGCTCCGTCATCCCGCAGAACACCAAGGAGACCGCGCGCATCGTCGTGCGCAAGGTGGTGGACGACCTCATGCGCCGCCTGGAAGAGCCCATGCGCAGCGCCGTCTCGGGCGCGCTGGACCGCAGCCAGCGCAACCGCCGCCCGCGCCATTCCGAGATCGACTGGAACCGCACCATCCGCGCCAACCTGCGCCACTGGCAGCCCGACTACCGCACCATCGTGCCCGAGACCCTGGTCGGCTACGGCCGCAAGGTCCGCCGCCCGCAGCGCGAAGTCATCCTGTGCATAGACCAGAGCGGCTCCATGGCCAACTCCGTCGTCTACTCCAGCATCTTCGGTGCCGTCATGGCCAGCCTGCCGGCCGTCGCTACCCGTCTGGTGGTCTTCGACACGGCGGTGGTGGACCTGACCGACAAGCTCTCCGACCCCGTGGACGTGCTGTTCGGCGTGCAACTGGGGGGCGGCACCGACATCAACCGCGCCGTGGGCTACTGCCAGGGCCTGATCAGCGAGCCGCGCAATGCCATCGTCGTGCTCATCTCCGACCTCTATGAAGGGGGTGTGGAAAGCGGCCTGCTGCGCCGCGCCTCCGAACTGGTGGAGTCGGGCGTGCAGTTCATCACGCTGCTGGCCCTCAGCGACGAAGGCGCCCCTGCCTACGATGCGCAACTGGCCGCCAAGCTGGCCGCGCTGGGCGTGCCCTCGTTTGCCTGCACGCCGGACGCCTTCCCGCAGCTCATGGCCGCCGCCATCCGCCGCGACGACGTGGCGGCCTGGGCGGCAGGGCAGGGCTTCAAGACCAGCAAGTGACGGACGGCCGGTCGGCCCCGTGACCGGGCTGGCCGCCGGGCATCTCCTACATGGGCAGGACATGCCCAGGCCCCATGATGGCGCCCAGGCAAAAAGAAGTTCCCCGAACAATTCACTGGAGTAATGCGATGGCTGGTGCTGGTTTGCTGATGTTGCTGGACGATATTGCAGCGATCCTGGACGACGTGGCCCTCATGACCAAGGTCGCGGCCCGCAAGAGCGTGGCCATGGCCGACGATGTGTCCGTCATGACCAAGGTGGCTGCGCAGAAGACGGCCGGCGTGCTGGGCGATGACCTGGCCCTGAACGCCCAGCAGGTCACGGGCGTGCGGGCCGAGCGCGAGATTCCCGTGGTCTGGGCCGTGGCCAAGGGCTCGCTGATCAACAAGGCCATCCTGGTGCCTGCGGCGCTGCTGATCAGCGCCTTCATCCCCTGGGCTGTCACGCCGCTGCTCATGGTGGGCGGCGCCTTTCTTTGCTTTGAGGGTTGCGAGAAGCTGGCCCACAAATTCCTGCATTCGCCCGAGGAAGATGCCGTGGAGCGCGAGCGCCTGACCCAGGCCAATGCCGATGCGAGCGTCGATCTCGTCGCCATGGAAAAGGACAAGATCAAGGGCGCCGTGCGCACCGACTTCATCCTCTCGGCCGAGATCATCGCCATTACCCTGGGCACCGTGGCCTCGGCGCCGTTCGGGCAGCAGGTGGCCGTGCTGGCGGGCATTGCCCTCATCATGACCGTGGGCGTCTATGGTCTGGTGGCCGGCATCGTCAAGCTCGATGACCTGGGACTGTGGCTGGGCCAGCGTGCCAGCGCTGCGGCCCGCGCGCTGGGCCGGGGCATCGTCGCCGCCGCGCCCTGGCTCATGAAGGGGCTGTCCGTTGCGGGCACGGCCGCCATGTTCCTGGTGGGTGGCGGCATCCTCGTACACGGCGTGCCTGCGCTGCACCACGCCGTGGAGGGCCTGGGCGATGCCGTGGCCCAGGGCGCGCTGGGCGGCCTGTGGCGCGTGCTGGCGGTGAATGTGCTCAACGCGGTGGCCGGCATCGTGGCCGGCGCCATCGTGCTGGCGGCTGTCGAAGGCATCAAGCGCCTGCGCCGCCGCTGAGTCGCCGCAAGCAACGCCTGCCGGGGCTGCAGCCGGCAGAGCACACCAGGGGGGCCGTCAGGCCTCCTTTTCGATGGAATCTGCATGGAATTTGCACCTCAGCGCATCGCATTTGACTGTGGGCGCAAGCACGTGCATTTCCCCTGGAACTCTGCAAGGCCTGGCGTCCTCCTGTCCCTTGGCGGCGGCGCAATGCACTTGCGCCTGCCGGCCTCCGAGGTTCCGTGAACGGCCCATCGCCGCGCCAGAGCCATTGTCGGGACCGGGCGGCTGAAGCTGATTCCGCGCGGGTCCCTGGATTTTCATCAGGGGGATTCCATGATTTCCAATCTCACCAAGGCCAATGTGCTGCGCTCCGTCATCGCCGGCTGCTCGGTCGCGCAAGCGGGCAAGGCCGAGAAACTCGGCACCGAACGCGCACGCACCGCCCTCAATCGCATCTGCGAACTGCTGAATCTGCCCAACGACCTGGACGCCATACATGCGGAGCCGGACCTGTACCTCGAATCCCTGGCCCATTTCGAGAGCCTGCCCCAGTTCGAGCTGCGCACTCCCCTGGTGGCCAAGCTCAGGCAGGTCCTGGGCCTGCGCTCCTGCAGGCAACTGACGCCGGCCATGCTGGCGCAAGTCACCGCGTCACAGCTCATCAACCAGGGCATCTCCATCGTCGCGCTGGCCGATCTGCAGCAATGGCTGCTCAAGCACGATCTGTCGCTGCGGCACAGTCCGCCCGTCACGGAAGTGGACTTCAGGGAGGCCAGGAAAGCCATTGCCCTGCTGGATGCCTTCGACTTCGATACCGAATCGCTGGAATGGCAAATGAATCACCTTGCCCGCCCGCGCGCCAGGGGCAGGGGAAGGCGTGCCGCCGCCACGGCCCCCTCAACTGGCAGGCCTGCAGGTGAATCCCCTTCTGCCGGCTCCGCTCCTGCGTCTGCGTCTGCGCCCTAATATCGGCTTTCCCGAACCAAGCTCAGCACACCATGAAGCTCCCCTTGCTTGCCGCCATGGCCCTGGCACTGCAGCTGCTGGCGCCAGGGCCCGCCATGGCAGCCGACGACATCGTCTTCAAGGACAGCGCAGGCCGAGTGCTCAAGCGCAGCGACCTGGACAAGGCCGATGGCCGTTTCAGCTGGGAACTGCCCCGCGCCACACCCGTCAGCCAGGCGGCGCGCGATGCCCATGCCCTGGGCCGCGCCGCAGGGCAGCGCGGTGACAACCGGGCTGCGCTGGCGCATTTCGAGACCGCCTCGAAGCTGGCGCCGGACTGGCCTTATCCCGTCTACGACGCCGCATTCACCTACCTGCTGCAAAAGGACTTCGATGCGGCCTATCGCCACTACCGGCGCGTGGATGCAATGGCTCCCAGGGGTTTCTTCATGGCCAAGACGGCCGTGCACAGCCTGCGCATGGAGCGCGATGGCAAGCTCCCGCAAGGCACCTATCTGCGCTACCTCGCCCTGGAGTGGGAGACCGACAGGAGCAAGGTGCGCCAGGCCGCCCTGACCATGACCCGCGAAACCCCTGGCTTCGCCCCCGCCTGGAAGACAGCGGCCCTGATGGAGGACGACCCCGACCAATGCCTTGCCCTGCTGGACAGCGGCCTGAAGGCCGGCCCCGATGCCCAGACCCGCGGCTTTCTGCTGCTGAACAAGGCCCTGCTGCTGCGCGAGCGCAACCAGATTCCCGAGGCCATGGTGATGCTGGGAGAGCTGGCGGTGGACCCCCGGTCTCCGCTGGATGTCGAGGCCCTGGCGCGGCACACGCTGGCGCAGTGGGCGCGGCCTTGAGACCGGCACCCGCGCCTTCGCTGGCCGGCCCACTCAGCGCATCGCCAGCTCCACGGCCTCCGCAGACAGCCCGTAGGCCTCGACAAAGACCTCGATGCGGTCCTGCGTCTGCGCGTTCACAAACGTCTCCATGCCCACGCTGTCCATCTCCCCTGACAGCATCTGGCCCGTATTCACGGGGCGGGTATCGAGCTGCTGCGCCAGCACACAGCTGTCCTCTCCCTCCGGCTGCAGGCCGATGAGCCCCGTCTGGTTGTTGATGGCAATCACCCTGGCTTGTCTTTGCATGCTCCACCCTGTCGTCTGAATCCGTCGTTTCTGGAATGGCGAAAAGGCGCCGCCTTGTGCAACGCCCCTGCCTGTCCTGGCGACTGTAGGCAAGGCTTGCGGACGTCGGTAGAGGTCCGGGACTTGGAGGACTGCGAAGGGAAATTTACGAATGACTGTCTGGTTTTTTGTTTTTGCAAGTGAATGCGTGTGGAAGGTCGCAGCAACAGTTGATTTGAGATTGCCTAGAATAGGTCGGCAAGTGACTTCAAAGGAGCAAAAGATGACCATCATCCGTACTACTGTGGATGACAAGATCTACGACAGCGCTGCCGACATACTTTCTACGCTGGGCATGGATGTGAACGCCGCCGTGCGCATGTTTCTGCAGGGCGTTGTGCTGCACAACGGGATTCCCTTTGACCTGCGGCTGACGGCGGAGCAGGTGCAGGCGATGCGGCTGCGTAGAGAGACAAACCGGCAGGCCACTTTGGAGGCGAGAGAAATCGCCAGAGGCGGTGAACCTGGACATGCCTCTGTTGAAGCCATGCTGCAGGCCATGGAAAGGGATGAAGCCTGATGGCCGGCAAGAAGGGCTACAGGCTGCGCACCATCGCGTACACCAAGACCTTCAAGAAGGACTACCAGCGCATGGCGGCATCAGGCCGCTACGACATGACACTGGTGAACCAGGTCGGCGGCCTGCTCATTGCCCACACGGCGCAGCAGGTGCTGGCGGCGCAGTGGAGCGATCACGCCTTGATCGCCGATGATGAATGGGACGCGGGCGATCGGGATATTCATCTGGGGGGCGACTTCCTGCTGATCTACCGCATTGATCCGCATCCCGAAGCCAAAGACATGGAGATCGTCATCTTCAAGCGCCTTGGAACCCACGGCGATCTGTTTGGCTGAGCGCGGCCATCGCAGGCCGCGGGCAGCCTCCCCACTCAGCTCCCCAGCGCCCCGCGCACGGCAGCGCGCTCGCCCATGCGCTTGAAGTGCGCCTGCACCTTGGGGAAACCGGCGATGTCCACGCCGTCGCCCTCCAGCCAGCCGGCAATGGTGAACAGATAGGCGTCGGCCACGGAATAGTCGGAGCCCAGCACCCAGGGCGCGTCGCCCAGGTAATGGCGCTCTATCACGCCAAAGCATTCGGCCATGTTGGCTGCCACCTTGCGCTGCATGGAGGCAATGGCCGGCTCGTCATCGGCCCAGCGGCCTGCGCGCCGGCCGTGGGCGTGGGCCACGTGCACGGTGGAGGACAGGTAGCCGTGGAACTCCTGCATGTGGGCGAAGGCATAGGCATCGTCCAGCGGGGCAAGCCGTGCTTCGGGAAAGCGCCGGGCAATATAGGCGAGCAGGGCCGGCGTTTCGGTGAGCACGCCGCGCTCGGTCACCAGGGCGGGCACGCGGCCCTTGGGATTGATGGCCAGGTATTCGGGGCTGCGCTGCTCGCCCTTGGAGAAATCGAGCTTGACGACTTCATGGGGCGCATTGGCCTCGATCAGGGCGATGCGGGCGGCCAGGGCGCAGGTGCCGGGAGCGTAGTAGAGCTTGAGGGTGGTCATGAAAGAGACGGGTAGGGGTGGGATACGGGCAGATTCTGCCGTCGGCGCCGATGGCCGGACCGGCCCTCCAACTTAGTGCGTATTGCACGGTCGTGCAAGCGGCATCGTTGTCTTGTCCTATGCCTGCTCGGCATTCCAGCGCACGGTGCGTGCGGGCAGGTCAATGTGGATGGTGTGGCGGCCGCCGTCATGCAGTAGCAGGTCCAGCTTCCCGTCCTGGCCATCCACGAACGTGATGCCTTCAATCATGGGGGCGTCGATCAGGTCGTTGCAGTCGAGCGCGATCCAGGCATCGGTCTGCAGATCCAGCAGGCGCAGATGGGGGAAGTCGGGGTCCTCGCCATATTCGATGCAGGCCACCATGGCCCAGGGCTTGGAGACGGCCACGGCCGTGAGGGTGCTATCCGGGCTCTGCGCGCAGGCGCGCGCCTGCAGGGCATCGAGCAGCGTGGGCATGTCGTCCAGCATGTGTGCATAGGGAGACTCGGGCGGCACGGTGCGTACCGGCCCGGTGGCTGCCTTGGCGCTTTTGGCGCTTTCGGCGCGTTTGGCAGGCTCTGCCGTTGGGGTGCTGCGCCTGCGGCCCGCTGGCGGAAGGTGCTGGATTTTGCCGCCCGCAATGCCTAGAAAGACACCGCATTCGCTCACGCTCAGATGCCTGTAGTTGCGGCTGCTGCACGGGGTTTCCCAAAGCGGGGCGCCGGTGTCCGGGTCCACGGCGACAAGATAGGCCCGCTCCATGCCGTCCTCGTGCCTGTCCTGTATTCCATAAAGGACGCCGGCATGGCATTGCGGCGCGCTGACATGGGTAGGCGACAGGCACGGTCCGAAACGGTTGCTGCGAATGTCATAGCCATACATGCCCTGGCGTGCAAAGCAGAAATAGACCACGCCGTCACGATGCGCTGCCCGCTGGGCATGCACATGCCGGCGCTCATCGTCAGGTTGAACGGGAGGTGTGATGGCCAGGACTTCGCCGCTGCAAGGATGGATGCGAAGCCAGGGTGCATCGATGTCCACGTGGTCTCTGCTGCCGGGGCCGAACACGGCCCACGCGCCTGCAATGGCGGGCGAGTACAGGTCGCGGGCACTGTCCACCCACAGCACATGCTCGGTGTGCCCGTCGGTTTCATGCCAGCGCCGCAGCTCCGAGCGCTCAGGGTGGACGATCCAGCCGTAGACCGCCCCCTCCAGCACAAACGCACCCTGCAGGCCCAGCGCCAGCGTGCTGCCCTGCCAGGTGCGACGGTCCAGCAGCAGATAGCGGCCCTCGGGACTGCTCTCCTCCATCGCGACGAGCCAGCGATGCGCGTCCAGCTCCACGGGAACGGGCCAATGCCTAGCCTGCATGCCCGGCACGGCATGGAAGTCGAACAGGCATTCGCCGGTGCGGGCATCAAGCACCTGGTCGCAGAGCATCAGATGCCGCTCGTCCACGAACCACGACATGCCCTCGCTCTCGCGCATGCGGTGGTCCCAGAGCACGTTGCCGGTGGCCACATCAACGGCGCGCAGAAAGGACGTTGTGCTGTCCCCCTTGTTGCAGTACTCGTAGTAGAGCCGGCCATCGACCACGCTCATGGCGGTGTCGATGATGAAGATGCTCTTGTCTCCAATGGCCTGGGATTTGCCGTAGTGCATGCGCGCCTTTCAAAGACCTGATTGTCGCCAGCAGAGCGCGGTGTGGACTGGGCGAAATGTCAAGTCGATGGCGTGGTGCGCGGCTGAACCAATGCAGCTGCGGCGGTGCAACGCCATCCGATCCAGACGAGCAGGTCCGCGATGCGCTGTGCTGGATGCAAGCTGCACCGAGCGT
This sequence comes from Delftia sp. ZNC0008, assembly GCF_000799035.1. Lineage (NCBI taxonomy): Bacteria > Pseudomonadati > Pseudomonadota > Betaproteobacteria > Burkholderiales > Comamonadaceae > Delftia > Delftia sp. ZNC0008. The sequence continues at coordinate 2,039 of NZ_JTKZ01000572.1, read as the reverse complement.
GCTGCAGATGCATGCCGAGTGGGCGGTCTGTTGCTGTCCGCCGGGCGTTGTTCCAAGAGCGGGGGCCTGCATTGCTCCCCCTGGCGGGCAGCAATGGCGGCACTCAGAACCGATAGGCCGCCGCCACACGCACCTCGCGCCCGAAGCCCAGCGCGCAGAATTGCGCGCCGCCACGGAAGGTGTTGCATTGCGTGCGGTACTGCCTGTCGGTGAGGTTGCTGAGGTTGACCGAGAAGCGCCACGGGCCGGTGGTGTAGGCGGCCATGGCGTCCCACAGCGTGTAGGCGTCGTTCATGGGGGTCTTCACGCCGTCCATGGGCAGCTCGCCAGGCGTGGCGCTGATGTGGCGCAGGCCCAGGCCCAGCTCCAGGGCGCCGCGCTGGTACTTGCCCCACAGCGATGCGGCATGGCGCGGCGTGGCGCCGGGGCGCGCGCCGATCTCGATGGCGTTGTTGCTGCGCGTGACCCTGGAGTCGAGGTAGGTATAGGCCGCAATGGCCGAGAAGCCGCCGCCGATCTCGCCCTGGGCCTGCAGCTCCAGCCCCCGGTTGCGCACTTCGCCGGTCTGCACGTCGAAGCGCGGGTTGAGTGTGGATGGCGTGCGCACATTGCGCTTGCGCAGGTCGAACACTGCGGCGCTGAGCGTGTAGCCGGTCGACGGCGGCGCGTAGCGCAGGCCGGCCTCGAACTGGCGCGCGGTCTCGGGCTCGTAGGGCCTGCCGTTGGCGTCGGTGGCCGTGACCGTGGTCAGCGGCGGCTGGAAGGAGTTGTTGAAGGACACATAGGGAGCCAGGCCGCTGGGTGCCAGGTAGATCAGGCCCAGCCGCCCGGTGACGGCGCTGTCGGTGCGGCGCACGGTGGTGATGGCGAAGGGCGCGGTGGCTGCGGCGCGCGCGTCGTAGTCGGTGTCTATGCGTGCGCTGTCGCGGCGCAGGCCGGCGCTGAGCACCCAGCGCTCGCCGAACTTGATCTGGTCCTGCACGTACAGGCCTGCCTGGTGCGTGCGGGCCAGCGCGCGGTCGCTGAGGTAGTTGTCATTCCAGTTCGGCGCGATGTGGATGGGGTTGACCAGGTCCAGCGGCGCCACGGCGCCGTTGAGCGAGTAGATGCGCCAGTCGAGCCTGGAGCGGTAGTAGTCGAAGCCCACGGCCCACTGGTGCGAGACGGCACCCGTCCGGTGGCGGCCTGCGATCTGCGTGTCCATGACCCAGGTCTGTTCGGCGTCGGGCCGCACCATGGCCAGGCGTGCCATGCCGCGCTGGTCGGCCGTCAGGCCCCGGTTGCGCATCTCGCGCCGGTCGTTGCGGCCGTCCAGGTAGCGCAGGTTGTTGCGCAGCGTGAGCTGGTCGTTCAGCCGGTGCTCCAGCAGCCAGCCCACGCTGGCGTTGCGCTTGTGGTGGCCAGATCCCGGTCCGCTGACGTTGATGTCCGTGGCCGACCAGCCCGCAGGCGTCTGGCGGTAGTAGGGGATGACGAAGCCGGTTTCGTCCTCCTGGTACTGCGCCAGCACGGTGAGGCTGGTGCGCTCGCCCAGCAGTGTGAAGGAGGGGGCGATGTAGCTGCGGTCGGCGCGCAGGCCGTTCCACTGCGTGCCCGATTCGCGCTTGAGCACGGTCAGCCGGGCCAGTGCCGTGCCCTGTTCATTGATGGCGCCACCGATGTCGGCCGTGAGCTGGCGCCGGTCGTGGCTGCCGAATTCCACGCCCACTTCGCGCTGCATGCCGGCGCGCGGGCGCTTGGTGACGGCATTGATCAGGCCGCCGGGCGCGGACTGGCCGTACAGCACCGAGGCCGGGCCGTGCACGACTTCCAGCCGCACCAGCCCATACGGCTCCAGGTTGGTCATGAAGCCGTTGTGGACCATGCGCATGCCGTCCCTGTACAGGCCCGTGCCCGTCAGATAGAAACCGCGCACGGCCACGTCGTCATCGGTGATGCCGTAGTCCATGGGACGCACGCCCGCGCTGTAGCGCACGGCTTCGGCCACGCTGGAGATGGCCTGGTCGCGGATCTGGGCCTCGCCGATGATGCTGACGCGG
>NZ_JTKZ01000432.1:0-20261 GCF_000799035.1 Delftia sp. ZNC0008 | reverse complement strand
CCGCGTCGCCCGCGTTCTGCACCGTGGCGCGCGCGCTGCCCGCGCCCACCACCGTGGGCGTGCCCGGGAAGATGGTGGCCGGGTTGGCCATGTCGAAGCCCAGCGTCCCGGTGGGCAGGTTCATGCTGCGCTCGCGGTCGCCATAGGTTTCGCGGTACAGCTCCAGCCCTGCCGTGAGGTCGTGCTTGAAACCTGCCGTCTCGAAACGGGTGCGCACATCGGTCTGGTTGTTGGCGATGGTGTAGCGCTTGGACACGGACACCGAGGCCAGGCGCAGCGAGGCATTGGCGCCCGCCGTGTCCACCAGGCCGTAGTCGCCATAGGACAGGATGCCGCCCGGCGCCGTCACCAGCCCGCCCAGGCCCACATAGCCCAGGGAGTTCTTGCTGCTGCCGTTGTTGAAGCGCGCGGGCGCCAGCACGCTCCAGTTGTCCGAGCGCTCGTAGCGGAACTGGTTGCGCACCGTGGTGGCGGGGGACAGGTCATGCTCGATGCGCGCCGTCACCGTGTCGGTGCGCGACTGCTGGGTGTAGAGGTTGGAGGCGCCGTACCAGGCATTGCGCGGCACGCCCGGCATGACCTGGCCGCCCGTGCCGCGCTGAATGGGCAGGCCGCCATCGGGCGTATTGTCGTCCACCTGGTGGAAGACGTTGACCACGGTGCGCGTGGAAGTGCCCAGGCCGTGGGCGAACGAGGCCGCCACGCCGTAGCGGTCGTAGTCCACCACGTTGCGGCCGGCCACGTCGTTCTGGTGCTTCATGAGGTTCAGGCGCACGGCGCCGGTCTCGCCCACGCTGCGGTTCAGGTCGGCCGTGATGCGGCGGTAGCCGTCGCTGCCCACGCCCACCGAGCTGTTGTAGAACGTGTCGCGCTTGGCCTCTTTGCTGACCAGGTTGACGCTGCCGCCCACGGCGGACACGCCCGACTCCACCGAGCCCGTGCCCTTGTAGACCTCGGCCTGCTCCAGGTTGAAGGTGTCGGTGCGGCTGGCCATGCCGCCGTCGCGCACGCCGTCGATGGTGATGGCCTGCTCGGCCGAGAAGCCCCGGATGGTGAAGAAATCTCCCCAGCCCAGATTGCCCTCGCCCGAGGTGAAGGTGATGCCGGGCACGTTCTGAAGCACCTCCTGCAGGCTCTGGGCGTTTTGCTCGCGGATCAGCTCGGCCGGCACCACGCTGATGCTTTGCGGCGTGTCGCGCAGCGGCTGGGTGAGCTTGGGCGACTGCACGGCCTGCGGCTGGTAGGCCGGGGCCTCACGCGTGGAGCGGACCTCGACCGTGCCCAGGGGCGATGCCGCAGCGGCTGCAGTCTGGGCCACGGCCAGGGTGGGCGCAGCCAGGGAAGAGAGGGCGCCCAGCGTCAGCGCAAGGCTGGTGGACAGGGCGGGAGGGAAACTGTTGGAGTGCTGGGAAGACATGGCAGCGAATCACTAGAATGAAAATCGTTCTTATTGACGAGCAGGACTCTAGTGACGCGACAGCGCAGACAGGCCAGCGGCCGCCGGGCAAATGCAATGCTCCATTGCACAGGCCGCCGCCACAACATTCCATTACAAAACGCCGTGCGCCAATGCAATCCATGAGCGCACCAGCCGCCGCATCCCCGGCCGCCCAGGGGCCGCGCATCCTGGTGGTGGACGACGACCCCGACATCCGCGAGCTGCTGTGCGACTACCTGCGCGCCTCGGGCATGCGCCCGGCCGCCGTGGGTGACGGCCAGGCCATGTGGGAATGGCTGGGCCGCCATGCGGCCGACCTCATCGTGCTGGACCTGATGCTGCCCGGCACCGATGGCCTGGCCCTGTGCCGCAGCCTGCGTGAACGCACCCATATCCCCGTGGTCATGCTCACGGCGCGCGGCGCCTTGCTGGACCGCATCCTGGGCCTGGAAATGGGGGCCGACGACTACCTGCCCAAGCCCTTCGATCCGCGCGAGCTGCTGGCGCGCATCAAGGTGGTGCTGCGCCGCGTGGCCCAGGCGCCCGCACCGGCCAGCGAGCCTGAGCACCTGCCCGTGCTGCGCTTTGCGGGCTGGACGCTGGACATGCGCGCGCGCGAGCTGCGCTCGCCCCAGGCAGTGCTGGTGCCGCTGGCCCAGTCCGACTACCGCGTGCTCTGCGCCCTGGCCAGCAACCCGCACCGCACGCTGAGCCGCGACTACCTGGCCGACCATGTGTTCGGCCGCGAGCGCCAGGCCCAAGACCGCGCCATCGACGTCTGCGTGAGCCGACTGCGCCAGCACCTGGAAGACCCCGCGCGCCAGGCCAGCCTGATCCGCACCGTGCGCAACGCCGGCTACGTGCTGACCTGCGACGTGGTGCCGCAGGCATCGTGATGGCTTGGATGCAGGCCGGCGCGCTGCTGCGGCGCCTGTGGCCGCAGACGCTGTCCGGGCGCGTGGCCCTGATCCTGGTGGCCGGCATGCTGGCGGCCCAGGCGCTGACGGGCACCATCTGGTGGGAAAGCCGGCGCGGCCAGCTGCTGGAGGTGCCGCTGCGCCTGCTGGGCGCGCGCGCCGCCGATTCGCTGCTGCTGCTGTCCTCCCTGCCGCCCGAGGCGCGGGCCGCCGCCGTGGGCACGCTGAGCACGCAGGGCTACCAGCTGACCCTGATCGATGCGGCCCGCGCACGGCGCCTGATGGAGGACCTGGCGTCCCATCCCGCCGATGCGGCCGACGCCATGGCCGGCGATCTGCTGGCCGATGTGCTGGCGCGGCGCGTGGGCGCGGCCGTGCCGTTCCACCTCCTGGCGCTGGAGCTGCACGGCGGCGCGGAAACTCTGCTCACCGCCCATGAGCCCGAAGCCCATGTGCGCATGCTGCTGGGCCTGGGCAACGGCCAGTGGCTGCAGGTGCAGGCCGTGGAGGGAGAGGCCGGCTACCCCGTCAGGCCCTACTGGGCGCTGGCTGACTATGTGCTGCGTATCTACCTGCTGCGCATCATCGTGGTGGTGGTGGTGGCTCTGCTGGCCGTGCGCCTGGCCATGCGCCCGCTGGCGCGCATGGCCAGCGCGGCCGACGCGCTGGGCAAGGACCTCAAAAGCCCGCCCCTGCCGCTGGACGGCCCGCGCGAGGTGCGCCAGGCGGCCCAGGCCTTCAATGCCATGCAGCAGCGCATTGCCGATGGCGTGGCCGAGCGCACGCGTTTCTTTGCAGCCGTCTCGCACGACCTGCGCACGCCCATCACGCGGCTGCGCCTGCGCTCGGAAATGCTGGAGCCCGAAGCCCTGCGCGACAAATTCCGCCGCGATCTGCAGGAGATGGAAGCCATGGTCACCGCCACGCTGGACATGCTCACCGGCGCCGACGCGCGCGGCGAGCACCAGGCGCTGGACATCAACGCCCTGGTGCAGGGCGTGGCCCAGGACCTGGGCGAGGCGCATGGAGTGCACATCCCCATCACGGGCCGCGCGCTGCGCCCGCTCGATTGCTATCCGCACAGCCTGCGCCGCTGCCTGCAGAACCTGCTGGAGAACGCGCTGCGCTATGGCCGCGACGCCGAACTGCGCATCAGCGACAGCGACGATTTGCTGCGCATCGGCGTGCTGGACCGGGGGCCGGGCATTGCCCAGGAGCAACTGGCCCAGGTGCTGGAGCCGTTCTACCGCATGGAGGCCTCGCGCAACACGGGCTCTGGCGGGTTTGGCCTGGGCCTGTCCATTGCCGATGCCGTGGCCAAGGCGCATGGCGGGCGCATTGTGCTGGGCAACCGGGAGGGGGGCGGGCTGGAGGCGGTGCTGGAGCTGCCGCGCAAGACTCCTGCCCGCTGATCAATCCTGGGCTGTGAAGCCTTTGCCGCAATCGCCGCAGATCAGGTTCAGCCCCGGCTTGCCCCAGACATTGACGGGCGCGGCGCAGCCGCCGCAGCGGTACTTGACGCGCAGGGACTTGTTGACGGGCTGCACCATGGTCTCGCCGGTGGTGGAGCCCGGCACCGCCACCGAGGTGCCCACGGGCCGCACGGCTTCGGCCAGGGCGGGCACGGAGGACATGGGCGGCTGCGTGCCCTGCATGCCCTGGATCTGCGTGGCCATGCTCCACTGGCCCGTGACCACATGCTCGATGGCGGGAAAGCGGTCGTACCAGCTGAGCTGGAAGCGCGTGGTCAGCAAGGCGTCGCAGGCGGCCAGGAACGGGCCGCCTGCGATCGCATAGTCGGCCATCATGTCGCCCGTGCGCCGCCCGCCTGGCCGGCCCGTGGACGAGGGCATGAGGCCCAGCGATTCCAGCTTGTCCGCCCATTCCTCGTTGTGATACCGCGCGCGGCCCGGCTTGCCGAAGTGGTGCTGCCACAGGTGGGTCATCTCATGCACCAGGGTCTGCAGCGTCTCGATGATGGGCACGGCCGCGAAGTAGGCGGGGTTGAGCGCAATCTCGTCCGTGGTGCTGCCATCCAGCGACGCAAAACGCGCCGCAGAGAAGTAACCGCAGGTGCGCTTTTCGCGCTGCAGCGTGATCAGGCAATGGGGCAGGGCATCGTCGAACAGACGCTGGTTGAAGTGCTCGTAGGCCTGCTGCAACTCGGAATAGGTTTCGCGCGTGGGGACTGCGCGCGAAGAGGCAAGGGAAGATGCAAGGGAAGAGGCAGTGGCCGAGAGCATGGCTGGATTGTGCAATACAGCCATGGCGCCATTGGCGAGTTTCAGGGCGGTCCGTCCTGCACCTCGTCCTGCACATTCAACGCCTGCCCAATCGCATAGAACTGCCCACCCGCCACGTAGTGCAGGCTGCGCAGCGCGGGGTCGGCGTCCTCGAAGTGCCAGTGGCCGTCGCTGAACACGCGGGTGTCGGACCAGGCGCCCACGATCTCGCCGATGAACAGGTCGTAGGCCTGCTGGTTGTGGGGTTCGGGGATCAGCCTGCAGGCCAGCCAGCCGGCGCAGCCGTCCACAAAGGGCAGGTCGAACCCTTGCATGCCGAATAGCTGCACGCCGCTGCCGGCGAGCTTGCCGGCATCGGTGGCAAGGGTGCGCGTGCCGACCTCGTGGGTGAGGCGCAACTGCGCTGCCGTGGGCACCTGGATCACGAACATGCCGGTGTGCTCGACCAGGGCGCGCGTGGCCGTGGCCTTGTCCAGCACCACGGTGAGCTTCGGGGGCGCGAAGTCCAGCGCGCAGCACCAGGCTGCGGCCATGACGTTGTCCACGCCGCCATGGCGGGCCGAGACCAGGACGGTGGGGCCGTGGTTGATCAGCCGGTAGGACTTGGCGAGATCGACCGGGGCGATATGCGGGTTCATGCAGGGGTTCCTGAAGGGTTCTGTTTTTGCGCGTGCAGGCGCCGGGTTCATTCGGCCAGCGCCTCGGAACCCACGATATGGACGCCGGGCCTGGCGTTGACAGCAGCCTCTATCAAGGCCTGGGCAATGCGGTGCGCGGGGTTGAGCCGCCAGCGCCGGGGCAGCAGCGGGCCCAGGGCGCCAAGAAGGCCGACCATGAAGCGCTCGCCCGCCCGGTGCTCGGTGCGCGGGCCGCTGATCAGGCCGGGGCGCACGAAGGTGAGGGAGGCAAAGCCTTGCGCCTGCAGGTCACGCTCGAGTTCGCCCTTGACGCGGTTGTAGAAGATGCGCGAGCCGGCGTCGGCGCCCATGGCCGAGTTCAGCACATAGGTGGGCGTGCCGTGGCGATGAGCCAACTGTGCGGCCAGCAGCGGGTAGTCATGGTCCACGCGCCGAAACGCCGGCTGGCTGCCGGCTTTCTTGATGGTGGTGCCCAGGGTGCAGACCAGGGCATCGGCCCGCCACCAGTCGGCGCCTTCGGGCAGGTGCTCGAAATCGACGATGGGGGCGAGCAGCCTGGGATGCGCCGGCAGCGCCCGGCGTACCGGGGCCACGACGCGGGTGATGCGGCTGTCGGCCAGGGCCTGTTGCAGCACCTGGCTGCCCACCAGCCCCGTGGCGCCCACGATCAGCAGTTGCATGGCTTGGTCTTTCGATTGGTCATTCGATGAGGACGCAGGTCAGCCAGTGTGCCGCAGATCGCGGGGCGCCAGTCCTGTGCTCAGGCTGCCACAGGCCAGTCGATGTAGCCCTTTGCGCCGCCGCCGTAGTAGGCCTCGTGCGGGGCCACGGCCAGTTCCTTGCCATGGCGCAGGCGTGCCACCAGGTCGGGGTTGGCGATGAAGGGGCGGCCGATGGCCACGGTGTCGATCAGGCCCTTGGCGCGGCGGTCCATGGCCAGTTCCAGGTCATAGCCGTTGTTGCCCATGTAGGCGCCGTCAAAAAGCTTGCGCAGCGCGTCCAGGTCCACGCCGGGCGGCAGTTCGCGCGAGCCGCCGGTGGCGCCTTCCACGACGTGCAGGTAGGCCAGGCCGAAGCGGTTGAGCTGGGGGATGAGGTAGCCGTAGAGGGCCATCACATCGCTGTCCAGCGGCGTGTTGCCGGCGTTGGGTGTGACGGGCGACAGGCGGATGCCCACGCGGTCGGCTCCCCAGACCTTGGCCACGGTGTCGGTGACTTCCAGCGTCAGGCGGGCGCGGTTTTCGATGCTGCCGCCATAGGCGTCGCTGCGGTGGTTGGTGGAGTCGCGCAGGAACTGGTCGAGCAGGTAGCCGTTGGCCGAATGCACTTCCACGCCGTCAAAGCCTGCACGCTTGGCGCATTCGGCCGCATGGCGGTATTGCTCGACGATGCCGGGGATTTCGCTGGTTTCCAGGGCGCGGGGCATGGACACCTCGGCTACGCCGTTGGGCGTGAAGGTGACGCCTTCGGCCTTGATGGCAGAAGGGGCGACAGGGGCCACGCCACCGGGCTGCAGGTCCACGTGCGAGTAGCGGCCCACGTGCCACAGCTGGGCCACGATCTTGCCGCCGGCCGCGTGCACGGCGTCGGTGACCTTCTTCCAGCCGGCGACCTGTTCCTCGGTCCAGATGCCGGGCGTGAGGTTGTAGCCCCGGCCCTGTGCGGAGATGTTGACGGCTTCGCTGATCAACAGGCCCGCGCTGGCGCGCTGGGCGTAGTAGGCGGCGTGCAGTTCGGTGGGCACGCCGTCGTCACCGGCGCGGCTGCGGGTCAGCGGGGCCATGACGAAGCGGTTGGCGAGCGACAGGCCGCCAAGTTGGGTGGGGGAGAACAGATCGGTGTGAAGGCTATGGTCGGTCATGGTGTGCAGTGGTGGTGGTTGAACAAAAGGAAGAGGGATAGGTAAGAGGTGAAGGGTTTAAAGTTGACCAGTCGTCTACAAACAAGGCAAATAAAAAGCGGCGGCCAGGCCGGCTCAGCCCAGCAGCCGCTTCGTGGACACAAGGGCTGCGGCAAATGGCTCCTCATGCCGGCCCAGCTTGGACAGCAGGGAGGCGCCCAGCCACAGCTGGTACAGCGATTCGGCCAGCGCAGGCGCGTCCAGGTCGGATGTGATGGAGCCATCGGCCTGGCCGGCGCGCACGCAGTCGGTCAGCCGGGTGATGATGGCGTCGGTGCCGGTGCGCAGCACCGAGCGCATGTCGTCGGACAGGTCGCAGACCTCGGGGCCCAGCTTGACCACCAGGCACTGGCCTCCTGCATGGGCCGAGCATTGTTTCTGTGTCCAATGGCGGAAGTAGGTCATCAGCCGGGAGATGGCCGGGTCGGGCGTCTCCATGAGCGCATCGATCTTGGCCAGGTACTCGTCGAAGTACTCCTGCAGCAGGGCCTGGCCGAACTCTTCCTTGGACTTGAAGTAGTAGTAGAAGGAGCCCTTGGGCACGCCCGCGGCCGCGACGACCTCGGCCAGGCCGACGGCCGTGTAGCCTTTCTGGGTCATCAACGCCTTGGCCACATCAAGGATGTGCTGGCGTGTTTCCTGTGCGGGTTTCTTCATGGAATCGAAGTCTAACGCAAAAACCGACCAGTCGTCTACAAACTTTGTTCCCCCTTCATTCCCGCGGTCGCAAGGCCTGCGCCGTGTCGGGCAAGTCACCCGGCCGGATGATGCGCGCAAGGCCCATCCTGTCGCTCAGAAAGTCGATCAAGGCCCGGGCGGCGCCGGACTGGAAGCGGTTGGGCATGTACAGCATGAACATGCGGCCCTGGTTGATGCTGAATTCGTAGTCCTGCATGGCCAGCACGACGCGGCCATCTTCCACCTGGCGGCGCACCATGTAGTCGGGCACCAGCCCCACGCCCAGGCCGCCAGTGATGCAGTCGCACAGGAAAGGGTAGCTGCGCGACATCAGCGTGGGCGTGATGTCCAGCTCCTCCAGCGGTTGGCCGTTCCGCGCAATCTGCAGGCGCACCTTGCCGCTTTCGCCGCCCGATGTGATGAGCGGCGTGCGCGACAGCTCGGACGGTGTCTCCGGCAGGCGGTGGCTGCGCAGCCAGTCGCTGGAGGCGCACAGGCTGTAGCGCACCGGCCCCATGTCGCGCGCCACCAGCATGGGCGGCGGGTCGGACATGACGCGGATGGCGATGTCCACGCTGTCCTTGAGCAGGTTGTCTATGAAGTTTTCCAGGCGGATGTCCAGCACCACCTGCGGATGGGCGCGCTTGAACTCGATCAGCCACGGCGCCATGACCAGGTGGCCGTAGCCGGTGGGCACGCTCAGCCCGATCTTTCCCGAGATGTCGTCCGTGCTGCTTTGGGCCAGCTCGCGCACCAGCTCGGTCTCGTTGAGGATGTTGCGCGCATGGCGGTAGATGCGCTGGCCGACCTCGGTGGCCTCCACGCCCTGGGGCGTTCTGCGCAGCAGCGATGCGCCCAGGGACTTCTCCAGCCGGGCCAGGTGGTAGCTCACGTTGGCCCGCGACATGTTCAAGAACTTTGCCGCCTGGCTCAGGTTTCCGTGTTCGATGATCTGGACAAGGATGTTGAATGCCAGGAGATCCATGCGTTGCGGTCCAAGGGGGTGTCAATATTGTTTGACATGATGTCAACCGCCGCCGCCATTGTCAAAGAGGGTGCGCTGGGCAGAATGGGCCAGCCAGAACACATAAACATTCAAGGAGACAAGATGGCAGGCATCACAAAAAGACAGGCGTTGGCCAAGGGCATGGCGCTGGGCGCCCTCGGCATGGCTGCGTTCGCATCGCTGTGCGGCGCGGCGCAGGCCAATACCGATACCGGCGCCTGGCCCGACAGGCCGATTCGCCTGGTCGTTCCCTTCCCGCCGGGCGGACCCACCGATGGCGCGGCGCGCGTCTACGCCGAGGCGCTGGCGCGCCAGCTGGGCCAGCCCGTGGTGATAGAGAACAAGCCCGGCGCATCGGGCGCGGTGGCGGCAGGCCAGTTCCGCACGGCAGCGCCTGACGGCTATACGCTGATGATGATGGTCACGCCCACCATCATGGCGCCGCATTTCTTCAAGAACGTCAAGTTCCACCCGGCCACGGATTTCGCCCCGGTCACCAAGATCTATGACTTGCCCAATGTGATTGCGGTCAATGCGCAGTCGCTGCCCAAGGTGACGGACCTCAAATCGCTGTTCCAGTACGCCAAGGCGCAGCCCTCCACGCTGGACTACACCAGCTCCGGGGCGGGCAGCTCGGGCCACCTGAGCATGGAGCTGATGAAATCCGCCAGGCTGCACACCATGCAGCACGTGGCCTACAAGGGCAGCGCGCCCGCCATGAACGACACGCTGGGCGGCGTGGTGCCGGTGATCTATGCGGACATGGTGTCTGCGCTGCCCCATATCCGCAGCGGTCGGCTGAGGGCGCTGGCGGTGGGCACGCCGCAGCGCGTGAAGGCGCTGGACGGCGTGCAGACCATGGCCGAGCAGGGCTTTGGCGGCTATGAGGCATCGTCCTGGGGCGGCCTGGTGGCGCCCAGGGACACGCCGCGCGCCATCATCGACAAACTCAGCGCCACTTCGCGCCAGCTGCTGGCCACCGACGAGGTGCGCGACCGTTTCGAGAAGATCGGCGTGACGGCCGCCTACCTCAACCCCCAGGACACCGAGGCCCTGATCCGCAGCGACTACACGCGCTGGGGCGAGGTGGTGCGCACCAACGGCCTGGGTGCGGAGTGAGCCCATGGCCATGAGTCCTATTCCTGCGCAATCCATGTTCCGGCCCCTGCGGGCCGTGCGTTCCCTGGCCGATGTGGAGGCCATCGAAAGCCAGCCCATGGCCGGGCTGATCACGGCGCAAACGGTCTACGACCTGTTTTGCAACTCCGCGCGTGAGCACGGCCAGGGCAGGGCGCTGAGCTTTCTGCCCCAGGCCGGCAGCGTGGATGGCGCCCGGCACCTGAGCTATGCCGAACTGCTGGGCCGGATCCACCAGACGGCCAACGCCCTGCATGCGCTGGGCATGGGCGCCAGCGACACGGTGGCCATCCTGCTGCCCGGCTGCATGGAGTACCACTTTGCGCTGTGGGGCGGCGAGGCGGCGGGCATCGTGCAGCCCATCAATCCTTTGCTGAGTGCCGAGAAGATCTCTGCCCTGATGCGGACCACGGGTGCGCGCTTTCTGATCGCCTGGGCGGACGAGGACGATGCCGGCATCCGAGAGAAAGTCACGGCGCTGGATGCGGATCTGGCGCATGTGCTCTGGGTCTCGCATGAAGGCCGGACTCCCCTGGGGGATGGACAGCGCTGGCCCGCCAGCGATCTGAACGCCGCCCTGGCCGCCCAGCCCTCCGACCGGCTGGTGAGCGGGCGCCAGCCCCAGGCCGGCGACGTGGCGGCCTACTTTCATACCGGGGGCACCACGGGTGCGCCCAAGATCGCCGTGCAAACGCATGGCGCCCAGGTCTACACCGCCTGGGCCAGCGTGCAGATGCAGGGCCTGAACACGGCCGACCGCACCATCAACGGCTACCCGCTGTTCCATGTGGCCGGAGTGCTGCCGGGCTCGCTGGCCTGCTTTTCGGCCGGAGCCCACGTCATCATTCCGACCACGGGTCTGTTTCGCAACAAGGCCGTGATTGCCGGCTTCTGGCGCATGGCGGCACAGTGGAAGCCCACGCTGATGTCGGCCGTGCCCACGGTGCTGGCCGCGCTGGTGGAGGTGCCGCTGCAGGGGGCCGATGTGACCTCCATCCGCTACTTCCGCACAGGCGCCGCGCCGCTGTCGCCCGAGGTGGCGGCGCGCTTCAAGGCGCACAGCGGCTTCCATGTGCACGAGAGCCTGGGCATGACCGAGATGACGGGCATCTCCACCATCACGCCGCCCGGCCTGCACGCGGCGGCCGGACATGTGGGCCTGCGCCTGCCGTTTGCGCGCCTTGCCGTGCGCCGCATGGGGCCGGACGGCAGGCCATCGGACCAGGAAGCGGCGCCCGGCGAAACCGGCATGGTGGTGTTCCAGTCGCCCAACCTGTTTTCCGGCTACCTGGGCGGCATCGAGCCGTCCAGCTACCTCACTGATGACGGCTGGCTGATCACGGGCGACCTGGGCTCGGTCGGCGACGACGGCCTGCTGCGGCTGCGCGGGCGTTCCAAGGACGTCATCATCCGCAGCGGGCACAACATCGATCCGCAGGTGATAGAGCAGGCGCTGGAGCGCCATCCCGCCGTCAAGGCCTGCGCCGCCGTGGGCGCACCCGATGCCTATGCGGGCGAGGTGCCTGTGGCCTTTGTCGCGCTCCACCCCGGCGCCCAGGCCGATGAGACCGAACTGCTGGCCTTTGCCGCAGCCGGCGTGGACGAAGCGCCTGCGCGCCCGCGCTATGTGCGCATCATCGATGCGCTCCCCACCACCAACGTGGGCAAGGTCTACAAGCCGCGCCTACGCAGCATGGCTGCGGAAATCTACGCCCGCACCCTGGTGGCCCAGGCGCATGAGCGCATGGGCCTGCCGCTGCCGCCCGCGGCCAGCACCACGCATGCGGAAGGCGAGGGCTTTGTGCTGCGCCCGGCCCGGGCGGCTGACCGGAGCCCTTGGGAGCAGGCCGCCGAGGCGCTGGCCTTCACGGGCGAGCCGGTGCGCATCGAGGATGCCGCCTGAGCGCTGGGCCGGACCCCATTGCAGCCACCTGGTGAACTGCGCCGGGGCGGTGTGCAATGCACATAGAATGCAAACCATTCGCATTCAATAACCAATGCGGCGCCATGCGGCCGCACCCCACTGCCCAAGCACGTTCATGCCGTCGGCCCGTTGTGGCGCCGATGGCTGTTTTTTTGTCCTTTGAGGAAGCTGCAATGAAGAAACACTGGATTCTTGTCTCCGCACTCCTGGCCGCCAGCGGCGCCAGCCAGGCCCACCAGATCTGGCTGGAACAGCCGGCCGGCGAAACCGCCGTGATCCGCTTTGGCGAATTCGGCGACAACCTGCGCGAGACATCGCCGGGCCTGCTCGACAAGTTCGGCAAGCCCGTGGCCACCCTGGTGTCTGCCCAGGGCGAGAAGGCGGCCGATGGCCGAAAGACCGGCACCGGCTTTGCGCTGCCCTTCAAGGCCGGCCAGGGCGACAGCATCGTGGCCGAGGATGCCGGCTACCCGCTGTACACCAGCAAGAAGGGCGAGCAGGAACTGCGCAACTGGTACCACCCGGCCGCGCGCCTGATCACCGGCTTTGCCGCCCAGGCCCCGCGCCTCACGCTGGATGTGGTGCCCTCGGGCAAGGCCGGCGAGTTCAAGGTCATCTACAAGGGCCAGCCGCTGCCCAAGGCCAAGGTGGTGCTGACCGTGCAATCGGGCTGGAGCAAGGAAGCCCATGCCGACGAGCAGGGCCTGGTGCAGTTCGACATGCCCTGGAAGGGCACCTACGTGGCCGAAGCCACGCACGACGAGCGCAGCGGCGGCGAGCGTACCGGCCCGAACGGCGCAGAAAAATACGACGGCGTGCACTACGTGACCTCGGTCACCTACGTCAAGCCTGATGGCGTCGCCGCCATCCCGGCCGGCCCTGCAGCCAAGCCCAACAAATAGGCACTGCGGTCCTGCACGGTCCGCACCACCCCGCACCGGCCGGTGCGGGGCACCGGTTTCCATGGCGTCCGGGCCTGCAGGCATACGGGCGCGACGCCAGCCACCAGGCAGTGCTCAGGGCAGGAACGGTGACGACAGCAGCCGCAAGCCGATGGAAAACCACCGCTCCTGCGTGCTGCTGCCTGCGCGATTGCCGTAGGTGGCATCGATCTGCACATGTCCAGGCACCAACCAGTAGCGCAGGCCCATCTGGTAGAAGGGCTTGCCCTGGTTCTGGCCGAATGTCTCGGCAATCAGCCAGGTGCTCTGGCTCAATTGGGCCTCGGTTGCCAGGCCCCACGTCATGAGGTTGCGATGTGTCTGCGCCGTGCGCAGCCAGCCCACGTTGGTGTGGAAGAACAGCCGGTCATCGCGCAGCGAGAACGTGACGGGCACATAGGCGTACAGATCTCCCCGGCCCTGGCCCTCGTCATTCGGATGCCGGGCATTGCCCACGGCCAGGCCCCAGCCCCAGCCATTGGGCTGCAGTTCCTTGAACAGGGTCTTGCCCTGGATCACCACGTCCGTGGTCCGGCTGCTGCCGTCCTCGCGCGTGCGTGCCGCGCCCAGCGTCAGCTCCAGATTGCCCGTGAAATTGCAGGCCGGCTGCGCCCAGAATTCCGTGCTGTCCTTTTTGGACTTGGCCCAGCTTTCCAGCTGGCAGGACTTGGCATCGACGATGCGGGCATCGTCCGTGATCATGGGCCGGGCTGCATGGGCCGGGCTGGTGCCGAGACAGGCTGCCAGGCCCAGGGCTGCTGCCGTCCAAAGGGAGTGGGGATTGCGCATGGCCCGCCATCCTAAAGCCGAAAAATGACGCCATCAGAACATTGCTGTGCCAGGAGCGCCACAACAACGGCTGTGCACGGACTGGCCCATGTGGCCGTATATGTCCTTGCCCTTATATGGCCGGCACATCCAGGCACAGACGCAGACCCGCCATCTGGCCGGGCATGTTGGCCAGCGGCAGCTGAAGCTCCGTCAGCAGCATGGCCTGCTGCATGGGATGCTGGAACGGATAGAACGCCACCGCACCGCCACGGATGCGCCACTCGTGCGGACTGGCCTGCAGCCGGGTGAACGTGGCCACCGCCAACGCCGCCATTCCCCAGGGATTGGCGGCCGCGCGGTTGAGCTGCCCATCGCCAAACTGTGTCAGGCACACATCCCCGGACAGATCGCGCTGGGGAACTGCGTCCCCGCACACATACAGCCGCTCCGCGCCCGCCTTCGCAACGTACTCCCACTCATGGTCCCAAGGCAGGCGATAGCCCGTGGCGGCCAAAAAGCGCTGCGCTTCCTCTTGCGTGACATAGGCGGGGAACGGCCCGTCCTCGCTGGAGAAATCAGGCCGCTCCAGCCCATCGCACAAATCCACATGCTCTTCAATCACCCACTCGAACGTAGGAAAGCGGCCCATCAGAAACGCGGGCACATGCACGGGAACGGCCTCCTGCGCTGCATGGACCACCGGCGCAATCAAGGACCAGTCCTCCGCAGGAATCGAATCGCGCAACGTCGCCAGCCGCTGCGCCGTTGCCCCGTAGGTGAAATCGCTGCCCAGGACCAGGGTCAGCGTTGACTCATGCTGCGCGTCGTAAAAGCCGGGAACCTCCCATGCCGCGCCCTCAGCAGGCTCTGTAGAGACGAATGGTTTGGCGAACTCGAAGCCGCGCGGCAGCCCCTCCAGAATGGCTTGGCAAATCTCGTCGCGGCGGGAGGGCAGGGTGGATTGCCAGGATTGGGGGCTGGCGAGTTCAGGGATGGTGTGCATGATCAAAAAAGAAATAGATGCTTCCTTGGCACTAAGGATTAAGGCGCATCGATATCTGAAACTACATTGTCGTGGATGGGTAGGTACTGAATTCTTTCATCCAGCCATTATTTCCAAACAACTCACCAGCAAGACCGTCACTTAGCTGAGCTATGCTTTCACTATCGTTGAATTTAATATCGATCATCCCTTGATCAGTCATTCTGAGTACTCTGAAGATGGCAGAGTCGACAGCCAGGATCGCAAGATATTTGAAATCATCTTTTTGATCTTGCGAAAGAGAGAGATAGAAATCTCTAGATCTGAGGGACTCAGGCGTGTTGAGATTTCCGTGTATCAAATCAAAAACTCTGTCGATGGCGGAGTCTCTTGTCTCTGTAATGAAAGTCTTCCCAAATTCTCTTAAGATATCTTGTCTAGTCATTGGAGGGTTTAAATAGTGTTTGAAGTGAAAATTAGTGAAATGAAAGAATATGCTTCATTACTGGTTTTGGTGAGTTTTTTGATGATTGATGTATTTGATGAAAAATTCTTTCAGCTAATCATGATTCGTATCAAGCTGGCTGGATGGGATTGAGGTTTCGGAGAGCTGAATTTTGCAGAAGGTCCTTATTTCTTAGTAATCACTGGCTCATGCCAAATATCCTCGTAACCCTCGTCGTCAATGATAAATCTATAACCTGGTGCAAGAGCCAAGTACGGCATTAGTGCGGGCCATACATCTGGGACGTGGCCAATGTGTATTGGCTGAAAAAAATCAGGATCTTCAGAATAATCTCCTGCCCAAATATACCAGCCGGCAGTCCCATTTTCAGGATTGGCTCTCATTCCTGTTATGGGTTGTTTTCCTCTTGTTTGCAATGCTATACCAATTTTTAAACTCTCATCCGGATAAGACTCTGGAGATCCAGCTAGGATACATTTTTCTTTCTGAAGAGACTTGAGATTGCTATGGTTGTTCATATTTTCCAGCCATACATTTAGAGAATGCAGATGCTTGTCCGTCTTGAGTTTTAGAGCATGAGGAATAGTGTGACTGAACTGAAAAAACTTAAGTTCCAACTCGATAGTGCTCCACAGCAAGTGGATCAATATGGTCGGCTACCATTTTTGCTTCAATGCGGCCACAAACTACACAAGGTTGTCTTTGTACAGCGGCTGTCTGTTGTGTCGTTGGACCATAAGGGCCTAGTCTTTGATATTCCCCAATTCCTTGCTTTGGCTCAAAGGTGCTTTATCTGGATTTCCATAGTCCGCTGTAATTGTCGTGTCGCCTTTCGAGTCCGTAGTGGCGCCTGCAAGGCCGAGTTGATCAAGCCCACGATGACCAGTGGCACAAAATTTCCCGGCTCATGGGCTGCCCTGGGAGGGGAGACTGGCGAAGATACGGCCGGCGGGGGGCGTATATCCGGCAGTGTTATGGAATTTTTAGGTCATAGAGATAAACTGCTTGGGCATCGGACTTAGGATTTCTTCTTACGCAAAAGGTTGCCACAGCGTCACTTTCTTCGCCGTTGCTCCATAGAAATACATCGATGGCGTATTTATCATTAGGATCTTTGGGAAGGTCCAATACGTATGATTTCTGCAATGCATCGTCGGGTGGTATTGTAGTTAATTTTCCGTGAAAGATGTCATTAGAACGCTCAATATATTCCTGTGGCGATGCATCACCTAGCAGGTTTTTTGTATGCAATACGTCGTAATTTTTAATAGCCATTTCTTTTATTATTGACTTTATATTTGAAATGATTCTGGGATTATTTTCCAAGTATGATTCAGTCATTTCATCTCCTGTTTGATACAGTTCGCATGGGTGTTGTTGCTGTAACCCCAAGGTTGTTGAAATAAGGATCGACATGCATTAGGAATGAACATTTTGATTCCTCTTCTGTCAATCCAGCCTTTCTAATTGCTTTGTATCCTATTTTTCTTTCAGCAGCGTATGTTCCACCCCCTGCCTCACGTTGAATTTGCGTTGCAATATAGTGTTCAGATCCAATTTTTGTAGAAGGTCCACCTAACTGTATGGCTGGTGCTCCTGTATAACTATATTTCGGTATGGTTTTAGCAGCTGCATCTTGGATAATGTGATGACCATCTTTGGCTGTATTTGATTTTGCACCGTAGTCTCTTCCATTCGCTTTCATGTTATCCAATATTTTCTTGCAAGTGCAGGGACAGGGTTTAAACGGTGCCAAGCCATATGGATCAATCCATCCGGTTGTATTTTTAGAATTCAAGAATAGGTTTATTCCACCTTCTAAACCAATAGGATTCTGACTAACAAACCTCCCCACCACCGGATCGTAATACCTGAACCGGTTGTAATGCAGCCCGTCTCCTCATCAAACTGCTGTCCCTGGAAGCGGAAGGGTTGCTCAATGGGCGGCGGTGGAGGTGGTGCAACAGGCTTTGAGCCCCAAGCCCGTGCGCTGACGGGCCGATCATCGGTGCCGGTCCTCAACACGCTGCGCATGACCGCCTCGCCCCAGACCTTGTAGTCCGCCGCCCAGGCCACCTGGCCTTGTTCGTCGGTCAGCTCCAGCGGGGCGCCGATCTGGTCGCACTGGTACCAGTAGGTGCTGTGCTCTTCGCCCGCTCCCTGAATGGTGGCCAGCGGCACAAAGCTCCCCGGCTCGTAAATATAGAGCGCCTGTCTTGTACCTCGCTGGCTGTGCACCATGAGGTCGCCATCCCAAAGGTAGTGGGTACTGCAGAAGGCATCGCTTTTGGCGACACATCGGCCCGTGGGGTCGTAGGCGTAGCGGGTGGCCTGGGTGACGCCGTGGCGCGTGGTGTTCGATTCGACGAGCTGGTGGTCTGCGTTCCAAGTTAGGTCCAGCACTTCCTGGGTGCCGGTCTTTTGGTTGCCGCGGGTGCGGCGGGTGACGTTGCCGCGCACGTCGTATTCAAAGTGCAGGTCCTGGTATAAGCGCAGGCGGCATACTAGGTCTGCGGATATGAATTATGGCAATGGTTCCAGTGAGATGCACGTAGCTTATATTTATGTGTCAATCTGGGGTTGCCCAAAGATCGGCAGATAGGTTATGAATAAACCTGGAGGCAATGGGTTTGCTTAGTTTTTGATGTACTAAGGTTTGGGTATCTGAAAAAACAAGGCCAAAAGTTAGAGTCCCCTGAAAACCACGATAGCTAGATACTCCTTGAGCATAGAAAGCTACCTGTTTGAGAATAAAATCGCCGTCCATATGGATTGAGTTATCTTTAAAGATTCGATTATAGTTGTCTTGATTTTCATAGATCAACGCAATGCTATGCTTCTCGTTTTCTTCAATCTAGCTATTTCTTGCATTTATAGCTGCTGCTTCAGTATCCTCTTCGTATTCTTCGTCTTGCTCTGCAAGATGAGGTCGTTCAAAGATTCGATGCTCCTGAAGCCAAGCATCGAAAGAAGGATCATTGGGAGATTTTCCAATGAATGAAACGAGAATTTTTCCATCCATAGAATATGAGATTCTATTTAAGGTTGAGATTCTTTGCGTCGAATTTGTTAATCTTTCTTATTCTTATGGTTTCTATGCCTTTCCACTTGTTTTTATAGAATATGATAATTATGTGGTTGTCCTTTTGATACGCTTGGACAAGGTCTTCCTGATTCTTGCTGACTGATTTTCCCAATTTTTCTTCAACCTGTGATTTGTCCATTGCAAAAGCGAGGTTGAATGGATTTTCTTTTTCAAAGCCTTTATTGATATCGAATGATTCAAAAGTGAACCAGCCATCCCCAATAGGTGGGGAAAGATATTTTTCCTTGTATGAATCTGTGGGGTCAAATTCCATGGAAATCAATTTGTCTTTGGTTTTTATTCTTGTTGTTGAATCTCCCTTTGGCATCTTTTTTATGTCATTCTCGAGAAGAAATGACTCAAAATCATCACTTGTCGAAGTATGACCTAGGAAGGATAGCAATCTTTCGGTATTCATCATATTTCTTATGTTGATGGTAATTTTGGTTTCACGGCTTTATGAGATAACGCCATGTCTTCGACATATTTATCAAAATCAAAATCCTTTAGCTCTTCCACTGATTGCATATACTCTTCAAGCATCCATGGTCTTTCGTGAGCCACGGATTTCCCCGGCGAGCAGGTCGCCGGCGTAGAGGAGGGGGGCGCCCGAAGGCATCGTGCTTGTCGATTCGCCGGCCCAGTGCGTCGTGGCTGTCGGTAGCCTACGTACGCACAGGCTTCTTGAGAGGAGTTCTGCAAAATCTAGTTTTCCGTGATTTCAACCAAATGAAATTAAATTTCACGGGTGATGATCGTTTGAAAACAGTTTTTTGCGAATCAATTTTCAATTGGCCAAGAGTCTAATTCTTGGAATAAACCACAAAACTACCTTTGTTCGGATTGCTACTGCCTTTCCAACCACAAGGAAATCCCGATGACTTATATATTTTAAATACTCTTTCAAAGAAATCTATTTTTTCCTCGGAGAATAATCTGGATTTTGCGCAAAACACCAAATCTTCATAAAATATATTCATTAGAAATTCATAGTCATCGTCATCTATACCTAATTCCATAATAAGATGTTTGTTGTTATTTATTATTTTTTCGTAATAATTTTCCGAATCTCGATGTATTGCAAATTTTTCCAAATAATTGGGTGGAGGCGGGATTTCAATTTTCTTTTGTGCGGAGGAAAATATATCTTGTAAAAAATAATAGGGTTTTTTGATATCCTGATCTGTATATATTTCTAAGGCTCTATGTATATTTGTGACAATCTCTGTATTTTTATCACTGCCTTTATATATAGTGCTGAGAAATTTATTATCCCTCATGAAAATTAAAATCTCCTGCACATCTGCCGGAAAGTCAGTTATGGTCGTCATTAGAATCCTCCTTTTTTCAAGAGATCGTCCCAAAGTTTGAATGTAGATCCTTCACTTTTCATTATTGGCGTTCCTTTTTTTAACTCTTTGTGTAAGAAATCCTGCATTTCATTTACTCTTTTTGAGAGTTGCTTGGGACATCCGCCCGATGATGCTATTTCTCTATCTATTGCAGATAATATGGCGTCGGAATAGTCATTGTGATTAGTATTGTGGGTGGATTTTCCAAACCATTTTCCCTTCTTTCCTCCAAATTGCCCTGTTTTCTTGGGTAAATTGATAAGATTCTCTAAAGCGTGTCTGTCTATGCAGTTGAGAATAGGTCTTTTGTTAAAAATATCTTGTGGTACTTTGTGATGTGTTTGATGATCTGGAGATTTACCTGCTACCCGATCCATTCTATTTCGATGGGTTGATAGACCAGCAGGATCAATCCATTCAATTGGATTGACCCCATATAAATAGAAATTTTCACCACCAAACAACCCAATCGGATCCTGATGCACAAACCTCCCAACCACAGGATCGTAATACCTGAACCGGTTGTAATGCAGCCCCGTCTCGCCGTCAAAGTACTGTCCCTGGAACCGTAGCGGTTGCTCCACCAGCGCCAGGCTTTGTACCTCACCCTGGGCGGCCAGGGCCAGCGGGCGCTGGTCGTGGGGGAACACCGCCGCATCGTCCGTGCCGGTGCGCAGGTACTGCAACTGCTGGGTCTGGCCCCAGACCTTGTAGCTGGCGGCCCAGACGATGCGGCCGGCTTCGTCGGTGAGCTCCTGGGGGGCGCCGATCTGGTCGCAGTGG
>NZ_JTKZ01000333.1:0-10251 GCF_000799035.1 Delftia sp. ZNC0008 | reverse complement strand
CGTCGCCTTCAAGGTCTGGGGCATCTACACGGCCACGGCCGTGGCCATCGTCGCCACCATCGCGCAGATCGCCTACCTGCGCGTGCGCCATGGCAAGGTCGAGCCCATGCAATGGGTCAGCCTGGGCGTGATCGTGCTGTTCGGCGGCGCCACCTTGCTCGCCCACAACGACACCTTCATCAAGTGGAAGCCCACGGTGCTGTACTGGCTCATGGGCGGCGCCCTGGTGATTGGCCAGCTGGTATTTCGCAAGAACCTGCTGCGCTCTGTCATGGGCGCGCAACTGCAACTGCCGGACAACGCCTGGCGCACCATGAACTGGAGCTGGGCAGCCTTCTTCGCGGTGATGGGCGCGCTCAACCTGGTCATCGCCTACCGCTTCGACACCGACACCTGGGTCAACTTCAAGCTGTTCGGCGGCATGGGGCTGATGCTGGTCTTCGTGATCGGACAGGCCATCTACATGAGCCGCTTCATGCAGGAAGACAAGGGCGAGGCAGCCGCCGCCACGCCCGACGCCCTGCCCCCGTCCGGCGTGCAACAGGACAAGCAGCCATGAGCGCACCCGCCCATCCACTGCCCATCACCGCCGAAGCCATGCAGGCCGTGCTGCGCGAGCGCCTCGCCCCCGATCACCTGGAAGTGATCGACGAAAGCCACCAGCACGCCGGCCATGTGGGAGCCAACGGCACCGGCTTCGGCACGCATTTCCGCGTGCGCATTGCGTCACCTTTGTTTCAAGGCAAGCCGCGCGTGGCACGCCACCGCCTTGTGTATGATGCGCTGCAAGAATTCATTGACCAGGGCGCTCACGCCATCGCCATCGAGGTTCTTTGAACTTTTACAGGCTCCGAAGATTCGGAGCCTGTTGCGTATCCACGCTATAGAATCAATTTTTCCTTCATCTCTGGAATTCGCATGAAAAAACAGCTTCTGACCAGCCTGGTGACTGCCGCCGTGCTGAGCACCGCAGCCCTGTCCGCCTCGGCCCAGAACATCGCCGTCGTCAACGGCAAGGCTGTGCCCAAGGCACGCGCCGAAGTGCTCAAGCAGCAGATCGAGCAAAGCGGCCGCCCCGTCACGCCCGAGATGGAAGGGCAGATCAAGGAAGAAGTCATCGCCCGCGAGATCTTCATGCAGGAAGCCAACAAGCGCGGCCTGGCCAACAGCGAAGCCTACAAGCAGCAGATGGAACTGGCCCGCCAGACCATCCTGATCCGCTCGCTGTTCGAAGACTTCCAGAAGAAGAACCCCGTGACCGACGCCGAAGCCAAGGCCGAGTACGACAAGGCCGTCGCTGCCAACAGCGGCAAGGAATACAAGGCCAGCCACATCCTGGTCGAGTCGGAAGACCGCGCCAAGGCCATCATTGCCGAGATCAAGGCCGGCAAGAAGTTCGAAGACATCGCCAAGAAGGAGTCCAAGGACCCCGGATCCGGTGCCCGTGGTGGTGACCTCGACTGGGCCAACCCCGGCAACTACGTGCCCGAGTTCTCCGAAGCCCTGATCAAGCTCGAAAAGGGCGGCATGACCCAGGAGCCGGTCAAGAGCCAGTTCGGCTACCACATCATCCGCCAGGACGACGTGCGCCAGGCCGAACTGCCCAAGTTCGAGGAAGTCAAGCCCCAGATCGTGCAGCAGCTGCAACAGCAAAAGCTGGCGCAATTCCAGGAATCGCTGCGCGAAAAGGCCAAGATCCAGTAAGATGCTTGCGTGTCGGCGGTTTTTGCCGTCGGCCTGACCATCACCAGCCCGCCTTGTGCGGGCTCTTTTTTTGCCCCAGGCAAGGTGGCCGCCAAAGAAAAGAGCTGCCCCTGGGGGCAGCCCGATTCAAGCCTGATTCATCCTGTCCCGGCGTCCCGGCGCCCACGGCACCGGAAACCAGGCCATCGTGCTTCTCAGAACTGGTAGAGCGCGGTCAATCTGACCGTGCGACCCTCTCCGTACTCCACGGCCGAAGAACGCGACTGCTCGCCCAGGCGCTGGCGCACGCCGGCCACATAGGCCTTGTTGCCGATGTTGTCGAGATTGAGCCGGAGCTTCCATTGCCGGTTGAGTTCATAGCCGACCATGGCGCTGTGCACCCAGTAAGCGGACAGCTTGCCGTCGCCGGCCGAAGTGACATTGCGCGTGCCCACGAAGCGCGCGCCATAGCCCACCGTCCAGCCCTGCGGCAGCGCATAGGTGGTCCACAGGTTCAGCGAATGGCGCGGCGTATTGCCCAGCGCCTGGCCCACACGCGCAGGCTCGTTCAATGACTTGAGGGTCTTGCTGGCCATGAAGGTGTAGTTGGCGAAGAGGTCCCATTGCGGAGTCACCTTGCCTGCAGCCCCGAGTTCCAGCCCGCGCACGCGCTGCTCACCGGCCAGCAGATAGCTGCCATCGGCCATCTGCTCTCGGGCATTGGTCTTGTCCACCTGGAACAGAGCGGCTGTCAGCGCCAGCTGGCGGTCCCGCACATCCCACTTGGTTCCCAGCTCCAGGCTGGTGTTCTTCTCGGGCGCCAGCGAGGCCGTGGCCGCATCCAGGCCGGAACCATTGGAGACCAGGAATTCCGCGGAGGGGTTGAAGGCCGTGCCATAGGCCAGGTAGATGCGGCCGTTGTCGGCGGGCTTGAAGCTCAGGGCCGTGCGGCCGCTGAGCCGGCCGTCGGAACTGTCCACCGAGGTGCGCACGCCAGCGGCCGTTGTGGCGTTGGAGCGCCCGTCGATCCAGTCATAGCGCAGGCCCAGGTTCAGATCCCAGCGCGGCCCCAGCGCAATGGAGTCGGTGGCATACAGCGCGCGGGTGTCCAGGCTGGTCTCGTTCCTTCCGCTGTTTTGCAAGTCCGTCGTGCCCGTCCAGTATCCGGGCGGACGGGCCAGCGGATAGCCGCCGGCCGGGAACTGCCGGTTGATGTTGTAGGAAGAGGTGGTACGGTCATAGGTCTCGCGTGCGATCTCGAAGCCCGTGACCAGCGTATGCCCCAGCACGCCTGTGTCGAAGCGCTGGGTCAGGTTGGTCTGGTTGATCCACAGGGTGGTGGCCGCATCGCGGCCATAGGCCTGCGGACCTGCGGGCCGGTAGTAGCCAGGCTGCATGCCCCTCAGATCGACATGCGAGGCCGAGATCACGGTATCGCGGCTCAGCCGCGAGTAGCGCGAGAGGTTCTGCAGCTTGGCGCCCGAGGCGAAGTCATGCTCGATCTTCGCGGTCAGGGCATTCTGGCTGATCTTTTCGCGGTCAAGGTTGCGCCAGCCGAAATAGGCATTGCGCGAGACGCCTTCGAGCATCTTGCCGCGAAAGGCCGGCACGCCATAGTCGGGAAGATTGTCATCGCTCTGATGGAAGAAGCCGAGGGTCAGGCGCGTGGGCGAATTCAGCCCCAGGGCCAGCGAGGGCGCCACGCCCCAGCGCCGCTTGAAGATGGCATTGCGCCCCGCCACGTTGCTGTCATGGCCCATGAGGTTCAGGCGCATGGCAGCCTTGCCGCCAGCCAGCACCCTGTTGGCGTCGAGCGTGACGCGCCGGTAGCTGGCCGTGCCCAGGCCTGCGTCGGCCTCGGTGAAGTCATGGGCCGTGGGCTGCTTGCTGATCATGTTGATGCTGCCGCCCGAGGTGCCCGCGCCGCCGAAGACCGAGTTGGGTCCCTTGATGACCTCGACGGATTGCGTGTTGAAGAGATCGCTTCGGCTCTTCTGCCCGCTGTCGCGCAGCCCGTCGATCTGCAGGTTGGCGTTGGCGCTGAAGCCGCGGATGTTGATGCTGTCGCCCGAGCCTGCACCGCCCTCGCCCGCATTGAAGGTGATGCCGGATACATTGGACAGCGCCTGCTGCAGGCTCAGGGCGTTTTGCTCCTGCAGCACCTGCCCGGGCACCACGGTGATGGTCTGCGGCACATCCAGCAGCGGCTTGGCGTATTTGGCCGATTCGGATGCCTCGGTGCGCGAGCCGGTGGAGCGCTGCCCGGAGACCGTCAAGGGCGCCAACTGCACCTGACGCTCATCGGCAGTGGCGTCCTGCGCATAAGCGGGCGTGACCAGCGCCGCAGCGAACACCGAAAAAAGGCACGACTGGGGGCCGGAGACGAAGGGTCGAGATAGCAAATGTGCTGTGCGCATGGCAAAGATCCACGTTGAAAATGGGAATCATTTGCAACGCAGCCTTTCCAAAGCAATCAGACCCGTCTGAATCTGGCGCATCACCCCTGGTTTCAGGCGTTTTCGCTTGCGCCGATCAGCGCGCTCCAGCCTCCTGCAGCAGGCGCTCCACCTCATGCTGGCTGCGCTGTCGGGCGTGGACGACGGCGGTCACGCCATCCTTGTCGGGCAGATTGAGATCGGCCCTGGCCGCGATCAGCTGGCGGACGATGTCCTGGTAGCGCGGGCCTCCGTCGCCCAGCAAAACGGCTTCGAGCAGGCAGGTCCAGCCCAGCCGGTTCACATGGTCGGCCCGTACACCTGCGGCCAGCAGGGCCTGCACGGTATCGACATGGCCGCGCTCGCAGGCCGGGATCAGCGCCGTGCCGCCGTAGCGGTTGGTGCTTTGCAGATCGGCGCCGTACGACAGCGTCATGCGCAGTATCTCCAGGCGGCCCAGGGCACCGGCCAGCAGATAGGCACTGTCCTGCAGGTCATTCTTGAGATTGGGGTTGGCCCCATGGACCAGCAGCGAGCGCGCGACCTCGACATGGTTGCCGCGCACGGCCAGCAGCAGCGGCGTATTGCCCTGCCGGTCACGCACATCGACAGGTGCGCCGCGCTTGAGCCAGTCGCGTACCTGCAGCGCTTCGCCGGCCTGGGCGGCCGCCAGCAGCGCGGGACCGAATTCCGGGCGATTCACCGCACCCTCCTGCGCCCTGGCCGCATCGCGGCCCTCGGCGGCTGTGGCCACAGCCTGCGCCTCCTGCGCCTGCGTCTCTTGTCCCTGCGCATCCGCCAGTCCCGCGGCAAGACAGGCCGTCAGGATTGCAACGTGCCGGACATGGGCGCCGGATCGGGAAACAGCATGGTGCATACAAGCCCTCCTGGAAAACACGGTTGTGCGGCAAGCGTAAGGCAAGCTTGCCCGGTTGCGCATGAAGCCGGGGCGTCGCACGTCAGTTTCATTCAGGAACTATAGCTACATCGCCTGATCCCACGCGCTTTCCCCGGGCTTGCGCCGGAAAGTCTTCGCGCGCCAGCCTTTCTCAAACGAAAGGAGACCTGTTCCCGTGTCTTGCAACAAAAGCCGTGCCGCCCGCTGGATGGCCGCAGCCGCCACCGCCCTCGCCGTCCTCACCACCACCCTGGCCCCGGCCGCCGCCCATGCGCGCGAGTTCGTCAGCGTCAAGGGCGCCAGCGTCAATGTGCGGCAGCAGCCCACCACGCGCTCGGCCACGCTGTGGGAACTGGGCAAGGGCTATCCGCTGCAGGTGGTGCAGCGCAAGGGCCAGTGGCTGCGCGTCAGGGACAACGAGAGCACGCTGGGCTGGGTGCATGCGCCGCTGACCGGCAAGACCCCGCACATGGTGGTGACCGGGCGCACCGCCAACCTGCGCGCCGGCCCGGGCCAGAACCATCGCGTGGTGGGCAAGCTGGCTGAAATGGAAGTGGTGCGCACGCTCAGGAAACAGGGCTCCTGGGCCCAGGTCCAGCGCGACAACGGCCAAAAGGGCTGGGTGGCGCGCAGCCTGACCTGGGGCTGGTGAACCAGGCGCTGCGTCGAACGTTCAGCCGTTGACCACGACCTGCGCGCGCGGCGCATAGCCGTGGTTCAGCGGACCGTGGCCGGCGCCCGTGAACACATCGGCACCGGCCGCAATCGCGCCCAGGATGTACTCGCGCGCCTGGGCCACGGCCGTCTCCAGCGGCAGGCCCAGCGCCAGGTGCGAGGCAATCGCCGAAGACAGCGTGCAGCCCGTGCCGTGCCCGTTGTGCGTGGCAATGCGCTGCGACTGCAGGCGCAGCCGCTGGCCGTTGCCATGGCCCAGCAGGTCCACCACCAGATCGCCCGACAAGTGCCCGCCCTTGAGCAAGGCGGCCGGCGCGCCCAGCGCCAGCAGTTCCTGCACGGCGCCGTCCAGTGCGTCTATGCCATCAATGGAGTGGCCCAGCAGCAGCGCCGCCTCGTCCAGATTGGGCGTGACCACGGTGGCCAGGGGGAAAAGTTCGCGCACCAGCACGGAGGCGGTTTCCGGGGCAATCAGCCGGTCGCCGCTGGTGGCCACCATCACGGGGTCGAGCACCACGTTGCGCAGCTGGTGGCGGCGGATGGCATCGGCCACCACCTGCACCACCTCGGGCGTGGCCAGCATGCCGATCTTGACGGCGTCGGCGCCGATGTCCTCGACCACCGCATCGATCTGGCCGCGCAGTATGTCCACGGGAATGCCGTGGATGCCGCTGACGCCCAGCGTGTTCTGCACGGTGATGGCCGTGATGGCCGTCATGCCGTAGCAGCCCAGGGCGCTGCAGGTCTTGAGGTCGGCCTGTATGCCGGCGCCGCCGCCGCTGTCGGAGCCCGCGATGATGAGCACGCGTGCATAGCGCTTGCGCGCGGCGGGAGCCGGTTCGGTGGATGCGGCGGTCGAAGGGGAGTGGTCGGCAGTCATGGGCGAAAATTATCACCCATGCGCATGGTCAATACCGGCAGCTGCGGGATGTGCTGTAATGCCTGCTGACGGACGAAACAGGGGTGTCCCGTCGGTGAAACAGGGCCTGGCCCGCCTCGCCGATGCGTGACTGAGAAACACCCTGGGGCCCCGGGGCGACCAGCCCCCTGCCGCACAAGCCTGCACCACAGGCACCTTGCCGCGCAGCGCCCCTGCACCCGATCCAGGTCATGCTGGCGTGGGGAGTTTCAATCAATCGGGGTGGTACGCCGCGTTTTGTCCAGCACATGCCCTGTGCGCGGACAGCCGGCCGGCAGTCCCACGGGCATGGGCGCACTTGACCACCAGATGCACATGTCCGTTCTACAAGCTTCTTCCCGCATCGCCATTCTGGGCGGCGGCCTCATGGGCCGGCTGCTGGCATTGGCGCTGGCCCGTCGCGGCCACGGCATCGCCGTATACGACGCCCACGGCCCCGAAGGCGATGGCGCAGCGGCCCGCGTGGCCGCCGCCATGCTCGCGCCCCTGGCCGAATCGGCCATCACCGAGCCCGGCGTGGTGCGCATGGGCCAGCACGGCCTGACGCGCTGGCCCGAACTGCTGGCCCAGCTCGATGCGCCCGTGTTCTTCCAGCAAAACGGCACCCTCATCCTCTGGCACCGCCAGGACGCGGGCGATGCCCAGCGCTTTTTCGGCCTGCTGGAGAAAAACCGCCGCATCAACCCCAGCCTTCCCGCGCTGCAGCCGCTGGCCGACCAGGCCCTGCACGACTGCGAGCCCGCGCTTGAGCGGCGCTTTGCCCAGGCCATGTACCTGCAGGGCGAAGGCCAGCTCGACAACCGCCAGCTGCTGGCCGCGCTCCACGCCACGCTGACCCGCCTGGGCGTGGAGCAGCACTGGAACCAGCCGCGCGAGCTGGCCGACTTCCGTCCCGGCACGCCGGGCCAGCCCGACTGGGTGCTGGACTGCCGGGGCCTGGGCGCACGCGGCCAGTGGCCTGCGCTGCGCGGCGTGCGCGGCGAGGTGGTGCGCATCCATGCGCCCGAGGTCACGCTGCAGCGGCCCACGCGCCTGATCCATCCGCGCTATCCGATCTACATTGCGCCCAAGGAGGACCACCTCTTCGTCATCGGCGCCACCGAGATCGAGTCCGACGACATGTCGCCGGCCAGCGTGCGCTCCACGCTGGAGCTGCTGAGCGCCGCCTACACCGTGCATCCGGGTTTTGCCGAGGGCCGCATCGTCGAGATCGCCACCCAGTGCCGCCCCACCCTGCCCGACAATCTGCCGGCCGTGCGCTGGAGCGCGCCGCGCGTGATGGAGGTCAACGGCCTGTACCGCCATGGCTTCATGATCGCGCCGGCCATGCTGGACGTGGTGCTGGAGCTGCTCGACAGCGGCGATTCCGAACTGGCCCGCCGCTTCGATGTTGCCGTCGAGCATGCGCCATCGCAGCACAAGGCAGCCGCCTGAACGGCACGCACGGCACTTTCACGCACAACAGACCGGACATGCATGCAGGGCCGACAAGACCGGCCCTGCCTAAGATCGAACAAGCCCCCGTACCCGCCTTTCGTTTCCCCTCAGCCGCCATGAACATCACCATCAACCAGCAAGCGACCGAACTGAGCGACGGAGCCACCGTGGCCGACGCGCTGGCCCAGCTTGCGCCGCGCCCGCCCTTTGCCGTGGCCATCAACACCGTCTTCGTGCCCAAGGCCCGCTATGCCGAACAGGCGCTGAACGACGGCGACCGCCTCGAAGTGATCTCGCCGGTGACCGGCGGCTGATGCCCCATCCGACTCTCCCATTGCCTCACGCCATGACGACTTCCGCCCCTTCCTCCGACGACAGCCTGGTCCTGTACGGCCAGCGCTTTGACAGCCGCCTGCTGCTGGGCACCTCCCGCTACCCCTCGCCCGCCGTGCTGGAAGCTGCCGTGCAGCGTGCCCGCCCCGCCATGGTCACGGCCTCGCTGCGCCGCCAGGGCAGCAATGCCGCCGAGACCGGTGCCAGCTTCTGGGAATTGCTCAAGAAGCTGGCCGTGCCCGTGCTGCCCAACACGGCCGGCTGCATGACCGTGCAGGAAGCCGTGACCACGGCCCAGATGGCACGCGAAGTCTTCGAGACCCCCTGGATCAAGCTGGAGCTGATCGGCGACGACTACACCCTGCAGCCCGACACGCTGAACCTGGTCGAGGCCGCCTCCATCCTCATCAAGGACGGCTTCCAGGTCCTGCCCTACACCACCGAGGACCTGGTGCTGTGCCAGCGCCTGGTGGATGTGGGCTGCCAGGCCGTCATGCCCTGGGCGGCGCCCATCGGCACGGGCCGCGGCCCCGTCAACCCCTATGCCATGCAGACACTGCGCGAGCGCCTGAAGGTGCCGCTGATCGTGGATGCGGGCCTGGGCCGCCCCTCGCACGCCTGCCAGGTCATGGAATGGGGCTATGACGCCGTGCTGCTGAACACGGCCGTGGCCTTGTCCGAAGATCCCGTCGCCATGGCCGGCGCCTTTGCCGATGCCGTGAATGCCGGCCACGCCGCCCACCGCGCCGGCGCCATGGCCGAGCAGTCTGCCGCCCAGCCCAGCACGCCCGTGCTGGGCACGCCGTTCTGGCACCACGGCTGAGGAGACCGGCCATGAGCAACGACTCCATCCAGTCCTGGGCAGATGCCATCGTGCGCCTGCACGGCGCCACCTTTGCCCCTGAAGGCTCCGCCCTGCCCTCGCAGCCCGTACCGCAGGCACAGCGCCAGGAGCCGGCCTATCTTGCGGCGCTGCAGGCCTGCAGCGCCCTGGGTTTCATCGCCATCGACGCCGAGACGCTGGCCTGTGCCTGGCAGGCGCAGACGCTGCGCAGGGGCCGCTTCGAGGCCACGCTATGGCCCGACGATCCGCGCGACTTCGGCCTGGAGGGCGCCGATCCCGCACTGGCCTTCCCGGAGTGCCCAAGGTCCCTGGGCCTTTACGGCGTGCTGCCCGACGCGCAATGGGTGGGCCGCATGGCCCGCGCCGGTGTGCCCACCGTGCAGCTGCGCTTCAAGTCCGAGGACCGCGACGCCATCGCGCGCGAAGTGCGCGCCGCCGTGGCCGCCGTGGAAGGCACGGGCGCCCTGCTCTTCATCAACGACCACTGGCGCGAGGCCATCGATGCCGGCGCCTATGGCGTGCATGTGGGCCAGGAGGACCTGGACGCGCTGGCCGGCGCCGACCTGCAGGCCATCCACGCCTCGGGCCTGCGCCTGGGCGTGAGCACGCATGGCTACGCCGAAATGGTGCGCGCCCATGCCGTGCAGCCCAGCTACATCGCGCTGGGCGCCGTCTTTCCCACCACGCTCAAGAAAATGGCCACGGCTCCGCAGGGCCTGGCGCGCCTGGGCGCCTATGTGCGCCTGATGCAGCGCTATCCGCTGGTGGCCATCGGCGGCATCTCGGCCGACCAATTCCCGGCCGTGCGCGCCACTGGCGTGGGCTCGGTGGCCGTGGTGCGGGCACTGGTCAATGCCGAGGACCCGGAAGCGGCGGCGCAGCAGTTGCTTGCCAGCATGCAGGCTGCGAACTGAGCCTTTGCGGGACCACACATCAAAAAAGGGAGCATCTGCTCCCTTTCTTGCATGTGCACCTGGCTCAGTCCTTGGACGGCTCCTTGCCGTCACCCTGCGGCGACGGAGCCTGT
>NZ_JTKZ01000203.1:0-4310 GCF_000799035.1 Delftia sp. ZNC0008 | reverse complement strand
GTTGTGCGGCATGGCCTATCTGGCCAGCCGCAGGATGAGGAAAAGGCAGGCCTGAGCCCGCAGCGGGCGCAGGTCCCGCGCAAACGTCAGGCCGGCAGCCAGCGCAGCCAGCGCGGCCGCCAGGTCAGCGTGAAGGCAATGGCCAGGGCGGCGGCTGCCAGCGTCATGATCCAGACCAGGGAGGCCATGGAGGCATGGTCCACCGCCAGGCACAGGCCCAGCGAGGCGGCCAGGCCTGAGGCGCCCAGCCAGCGCAGCAGCCTGACCTTGCCATCGGGCTGGGGCATGTCGCCGTGCACCTGCTCCCAGTGCACGTCCTTGGCCAGCGCAAACCAGGCCATGCCCAGCAGCGACGCCGCAAAGGCGGCGGCCAGCAGCAGTGCGTCCATCAGCCCCTCAGACATGGGCCACCTCCGCAGCGCGCGAGGGCATGGCGGGCGCGGCGCGCGTCTTGAGCTTGCGCGCCACCACCACGGCCAGCACGGCGCTGGCCAGCATGAACAGGTCCACGCCGGCCACCGGCCAGTAGCCCTCGCCCAGGGTCTTGAACAGGTGGTCGCCCGTGGTCAGCCAGTTCAGCAGCACGGCCGTGACGGCCATGGCGGCCACGGCCCAGCACTGCTCGCGCCAGGCGGGGTTGGGCAGGCCCCGGGCCACGGGGGCGCTGCGCACAAAGGCATGCGCCATGGCCAGCAGCCAGGTGGCCCAGAAGAAATAGCGTTCCATGTCGCCCCGGCCCGGCCAGCCCTGGGGCATGGCCTCGGGCAGCAGGCGGTTGGCGATCAGCATGCCCAGCGTGGCCACCAGCATGCCGGTGACCGTGGTGACGGCCAGGGCATCGACCACGCGCGCGCCCTGCACGCCCTGTCTGGCGTGCTGCTTCTTGCGCTTTTCCACGAAGAAGACAAAGCCGGTGGCAATGCACACGCAGCCGGCCAGGCCGCCCAGCACGTACAGCCAGCGCAGCAGCCAGTGGCGGAAGTGCTGCAGGTGCAGGCCGGTGAGGAAGGTGTTGATGCTGTCCACGGCCGTGCGCGGAGGATCTTCGCGCAGCAGGGCGCCCGTGCTGGCCTTGAAGTGGATGCCCTCGCCCGTGAGCGCGATGCGGTCGGTGCCGGCGCGGTAGACGCTGACGTAGCCGTTGGCATCGCCCACATGGGTGACGGACAGGAAGCCCACGTCGCCGGCCATGCCCTTGGCGGCCCAGCGGCGCTGCGCCTCGGCCACCATGGCGTCCACCGAGGCCATGGGTGCGGCCACGCCGGCGCGGTCGTGCGGCAGGCCGGTTTCCTCGGCCTCCATCTTCTCGTGCAACTCGTGCAGGGGCTCCAGCTGGGTATGGGTGATGGGGAAGTAGATGCCCGCAAAGATCACCAGGCCCGTGAAGGCGAAGAAGAAGTGGAAGGGCAGCGCCACCACGCCGGTGAGGTTGTGCAGGTCCAGCACGCTGCGCTGCGTGGCCTTCTTCGGACGGAAGGTGAACAGCTCGCGGAAGATCTTGCGGTGCATGACCACGCCGCTGACCAGGGCCACCAGCATGATGAGCGCGGCAAAGCCCACGATCCAGTAGCCAAGGTTCATCCAGTTGAGCGTCAGGCTGTAGTGCAGCGGGTAGAAGAACTGGCTGCCGATCTTGAGGTGGTCGTCCGGCAGGGATTCGCCATTGCGCGGGTCGATGGTGCGCATGGCCCAGATCAGGGTCTCGGGCTTCTTGGCGTTGGGCACCTCGTAGCCGGCGAACAGGCCCAGCACGGGATCGCGGTGGGTGGTGTAGGCGCCCCAGCGCTGGGGCGTGTCGAAGCGCTCGGGCAGCGGGCCGTTGACCTCGCCGCGCATGGCATCGCGCGCCTGGGCGTTGGGCTGCATGGACTCGAAGACCGGCTTGAGGATCTGGTCGTACGAGGGCATGGGCGTGGGCTCGAAGCGCGCGGCCGGGATGGCCCAGCGGTCGATCTCGCGGTCGAACACCGACAGCGCGCCGAAGAAGAAGGCGGCCATGAGCACGAAGCCGAGCGCAAGCCCGAACCAGGTGTGCAGCCAGGCCATGGAGAGGCGGAAGTTCTGGAACATGGGGCGTTCTCCGGATTCAGGGCAGCAGCATCTGCTGGAGCAGCGATGCGCAACCGGTCATGACAATGCCGCCGCCGGCCAGCACGGCCCAGACGCGCGGGAGGCTCTGCGCCGCAAAGGCCCAGAGGAACACCGTCAGAAACACCAGGAAGCCGAGGATGTAGCCCAGATGCTCGGCATCGTGGAACTCCATTCCGGCGGCAAACATCAGCGCCACGCCCAGGGCGATGAAGCCCCAGGTGAAGGCATAGCCGCCGAAGACGGCAGCTGCAATGCGAACCAAAATAGTTTTCATTTACAAAGAAAAATACAGTCGTGGACCAAAGTGCTCGGGGCGCATTATCCCCGAGCGCCGTCAAAACCCGTGATCGGCCGTGGTGTCCCTATGCGGGCTGGCCTGCCGCCTGCGCCTTGGCCTGCGGTGCCGAAGGCTTGAGCGTGGGCGGCACGAACTGGAAGGTATCCGCGCGCGCGCCCGGCCAGTAGAGCTTGAACACGTTGTGCTGCTTGTCCAGCGGCCCCAGCAGAGCGCCGGGCTCCACGCGCAGGACCAGGTTGGCGAGCTGGCGCACCTCGGTGTCGGAGATGCGCCGCACGATGTGGTGGGCCGTGATGTCGCAGGGGTGCTCCAGGCCCGCCGCCTGCACCAGCTCCTGCAGCGCATGCAGGGTCTTGTCATGGAAGTTGGCCACGCGCGTGGCCTTGTCGGGCACGACCAGGGCCTTCTGGCGCACCGCGTCCTGCGTGGCCACGCCCGTGGGGCAGTGGCCGGTGTGGCAGTTCTGCGCCTGGATGCAGCCCAGGGCCATCATGAAGCCGCGCCCGGCGTTGCACCAGTCGGCGCCCAGCGCCATCATGCGCGCGATGTCGAAGGCCGTGATCACCTTGCCGGCCGCGCCGATCTTGATGCGGTGGCGCAGGCCCACGCCGATCAGCGTGTTGTGCACCAGCAGCAGGCCTTCCTGCAGCGGCACGCCCACGTGGTCGGTGAACTCCACGGGCGCCGCGCCCGTGCCGCCCTCGGCGCCATCGACCACGATGAAGTCCGGCGTGATGTCCGTCTCCTGCATGGCCTTGACGATGGCGAACCACTCCCAGGGATGGCCCACGCAGAACTTGAAGCCCGTGGGCTTGCCGCCCGACTTCTCGCGCAGGCGGGCGATGAAATGCATCATCTCCACCGGCGTCCTGAAGGCGCTGTGGCTGGAGGGGCTGATGCAGTCCACGCCCACGGGCACGCCGCGCGCGGCGGCGATCTCGGGGGTGACCTTGGCGCCCAGCAGCATGCCGCCGTGGCCGGGCTTGGCGCCCTGGCTGAGCTTGATCTCGATGAGCTTGACCTGCGGGTCGGTGGCATTGGCGATGAACTTCTCTTCGCTGAACGTGCCATCGTCGTTGCGGCAGCCGAAGTAGCCCGAGGCCACCTCCCAGATCAGGTCGCCGCCGTGCACGCGGTGGTGCTGGCTGATGGAGCCCTCGCCCGTGTCGTGCGCAAATCCGCCCATCTTCGCGCCCTTGTTCAGCGCCAGGATGGCATTGGCCGACAGCGCGCCGAAGCTCATGGCCGAGATGTTGAAGATGCTGGCGCTGTAGGGCTGGGTGCAGGGCGAGGCACCTTCATCGGCGCAGCCGATGGTGATGCGGAAATCATGCGAGGCCAGCTTGGTGGGCTGCATGGAATGGTTCACCCACTCATAGCCCTGGGCCGTGACATTGAGCTGCGTGCCCAGCGGGCGGCTGTCCGGGTCGCCCTTGGCGCGCTGGTAGACCAGGGAGCGCTGGGCGCGCGAGAACGGCAGCGCCTCATGGTCGGACTCGATGAAGTACTGCCGCATCTCGGGCCGGATGAACTCCAGCAGGAACCGCAGGTGGCCGATGATGGGGTAGTTGCGCAGCACCGAATGGCGCACCTGGGTCATGTCGCGCACGCCCAGCAGCGCCAGCGCGGCGCACACGCCGAAGCCCAGCCACCACCACAGCCCTCCCCACACCAGCGCCGCCACCAGCAGCCCCGCGCTGCCGACCAGGCTCAGGCAGAACGTGGTGTAGCGCAGCGGCACCCATGCGGGCAGGCGATGAACGGGAGATGCAGACGTTGACATGGCGTGGGTCCTCGGAACGAGTTGACGATCTTGTGCATGCCGCGCCTTCAAGGGCGCGCTGTGCACAAGGTTAACCCACGATCCGCGTCAGCCCTGGCGCGGCCGGGCGCCGGCGCCCGTTGCCTGCGCGGCCGCAGG
>NZ_JTKZ01000081.1:0-6416 GCF_000799035.1 Delftia sp. ZNC0008 | reverse complement strand
CATGCTGGCCGACCTGCGCGTCTGGACCGAAGGCATGCGCGCCATTGCAGGCTGGGTGGCGCACCAGCTGGACCTGGCCGAACAGGCGCCGGATGCCGAGGAGCGCACCCAGGCCCATGCGCTGGCCTCGCTGCTCACGCCCGTGGTCAAGTCCTTCTTCACCGAGCGGGGCTTTGCGCTGGCCAGCGAGGCGCTGCAGGTCTTCGGCGGCTACGGCTATGTGCACGAGTACCGCATCGAGCAGACGCTGCGCGATGCCCGCATCGCCATGATCTACGAGGGCACGAACCAGATCCAGGCGCTGGACCTGCTGCAGCGCAAGGTGGCCTCCAGCGGCGGTGCCGCGCTGGCGCCGCTGCTGAAGGTGCTGCGTGAAGAGGCCGATGCCTGCGACGCCGCGGGCATGGAGACCGGCTTTGCAGGCGCGCTGCGCAGCTGGGCCGAGCGCATGCAAGCGCTGACGGGCGAGCTGTGTACCGGCGCTGCCGGCGACAGGCAATTGCTGGCGCGTTGTGCCGAGGACTACTTGCGACTGGTCGGCACGCTGTGCATGGCCTTTGCCTGGGCACGCGCGGCGCGCGTCAGCCTGCCGCTGGCCGATCCGGCGCTGCGCCGCTCCAAGGCGGACAGCGCGGCCTGGTTCCTTGCGCATGGCCTGCTGGATGCGGAGCACTGGCTGCGCCGTACCGAGGCCGCTGCCCGTACGCCGCTGCCAGCCGCCGTGGCTTGAGCGGGCTGCCGGGGCTTTTATGATGGAACGCCGCACCGGCCCTGCAGAACCGCAGGCGCCGGTGCGGCCTTGCTTCGTTGCGCCTTCTTCCTCTTCCGGATCCGTGTCCATGGACAGCTCCTTCGAACCCGCCGTCGACCAGTCGCGCCTGCAGCGCTTTCTGGGCTACCGCCTCACGCGCGCGGAAATCCACATCCACAAGCTGTTTGCGCGGCGCGTGGCCGAACTGGACCTCAAGCCCAGCGAGTTCTCCATCCTGGTGCTGATCCACTCCAATCCCGGCATCTACCTGCGCCAGCTGGGCGAGGCGCTGGACATCTCGCCCTCCAACCTGGTGCCCGTGGTCGAGCGCCTGGTGCAGCGCGGCCTCATCGGGCGCCAGCCCGATCCGCGCGACCGCCGGCTGCAGCAGCTGCACCTGACGGACGACGGCAGCGCACTGCAGGCGCGGGCCGAAGGCGTGGTGGTGCAGCTGGAAGACGAACTGGAGCAATTGCTCACCGCCACCGAGCAGCGCCATCTGCTGTCTGCCCTGGACAAGCTCACGGCCATCCAGGAAGGCCCGCAAGGCTGAGCGGGCGGGACGCCATCTTTCCAACCCCTGGCCGGCGCCGGCCATGCGGCGCTGCGGCACAATGCCGACCATGCTGATGTACCCGCAGATCGATCCCGTGGCCCTGCAGATCGGGCCCCTCGCCGTGCACTGGTACGGCCTGACCTATCTGGCCGCCTTCGGCCTCTTCCTCTGGCTGGGCACGCGCAGGCTGCGCCACCCGCCCTTCGTGCGCATGCAGGGCGACCGCGCCTGGACGCGCAAGGACGTGGAAGACATTCTTTTCCTGGGCGTGCTCGGCGTGGTCGTCGGCGGGCGGCTCGGCTACTGCCTGTTCTACAAGCCCGGCTACTACCTCAGCCATCCGCTGGAGATCTTCTACGTCTGGCAGGGCGGCATGAGCTTTCATGGCGGGCTGATCGGCGTCATCGGCTCCATGGTCTGGTTCGCGCGCTCGCGCGCACGCTCGTGGCTGGAGGTGGCCGACTTCGTCGCTCCCTGCGTGCCCACGGGCCTGGCGGCGGGCCGTGTCGGCAACTTCATCAATGGCGAACTGTGGGGCCGCTTTGCCAGCCCCGAGCTGCCCTGGGCCATGGTCTTCCCGCAAAGCGGCTCCATGCTGCCGCGCCATCCTTCGCAGGTCTACCAGTTCCTGCTTGAGGGCCTGCTGCTGTTCGTGCTGCTGTGGCTGTATGCACGCAAGGAGCACAAGCCGGGCCAGGTGGCGGCGGTCTTCCTGACCGGCTATGGTGCCTTCCGCTTCATTGCCGAGTACTTCCGCGAGCCTGACGACTTCCTGGGCCTGCTGTCGCTGGGGATGAGCATGGGCCAGTGGCTGTGCGTGCCCATGGTGATCGGCGGCATTGCCATGTGGCTCTGGGCGGCGGGGCGTCCGGCCTATCCGGCCCATGCGGGCAAGCCGGCCTGAATCTGGCTGGACACAATGCGAAGCGGGCCCTGGGCCCGCTTTCTTTTTGGCGTGGCGCGCGCGTGCTGGGGATTGCCCGAAGACAAGAACGCGACATCGGCGTACACGCGCTGGCGTACAGACTTCCATAATGTGAGCAGCAAGGGATTGTCATTGGCCCGTTGGCGGCATGACAGTCCCGTGACCGCTTGATATGGAGGAGTGTCTGAATGGGTCTGGCTACCGACTGGATTGCCCGCAATGTGTCCCGCTTTCGCAGCACCGAGGCCGCTGCGCCTGCAAAAAAGGCCGAAGGCGATGCAGCCAAGGCTCCCGCGCCGCGCGGCACGGCCCAGCGCCTGCAGGCCACCCTGCGCCGAGGCCAGGAAGTGCTGTCCCCGCGCGAGTTGCGCAAGCTCATGGAAGACCTGCAGGCCGCCGCCGACGCAGCGCTCAGCGATGTCGAGGGCGGCCGCCACGCGCAGCAGTTGATGGACTGGTATGCCCAGGCCGAGCTGCCGGCGCGCCAGGATTTCTGGGCGCTGATCGTCGAGCAGTTCGGCCCCGACACCGACGCCTTGATGACCGCACGCAAGCGCTATGACACGGCCACCAGCGACGCCGAGCGCGGCCATGCCGAGATGGATCTGCGCCGCGCGCTGATGTCGCCGCGCACGCGGCTGCTGCAGCGGTTTGCCCAGCCCCAGGGCGGCATGGGCTTTCTGGTGGACCTGCGTGCCGAACTGCTGGCACTGCCCAAGGCGGAGCAGCAGCGCTTTTCCGCGCTGGATGCCGAGCTGGAGCATCTGTTTTCCACCTGGTTCGACGTGGCCCTGCTGGAGCTGCGCCGCCTGAGCTGGGACTCGCCGGCCTCGCTGATCGAAAAGCTCATCCAGTACGAGGCCGTGCACGACATCCGCAGCTGGGCCGACCTCAAGAACCGCCTGGACAGCGACCGGCGCTGCTACGGGTTCTTCCACCCCCGCATGCCCACCGTGCCCCTGATCTTCG
Organism: Delftia sp. ZNC0008; assembly: GCF_000799035.1. Lineage (NCBI taxonomy): Bacteria > Pseudomonadati > Pseudomonadota > Betaproteobacteria > Burkholderiales > Comamonadaceae > Delftia > Delftia sp. ZNC0008. The sequence continues at coordinate 3,215 of NZ_JTKZ01000081.1, read as the reverse complement.
TGGAGGTGGCGCTGGTGGACAAGATGTCCGACAGCATTGCCCCGCTGCTGGACGAGACGGCGGCGGCCGCCGACCTGGGCCGCGCCACCACGGCCATCTTCTACTCCATCAGCAACACCCAGACCGGCCTGCGTGGCGTGAGCTTCGGCGACTCGCTGATCAAGCATGTGGTGGAGACGCTGACGGGCGAATTCCCCCGGCTGCGCCATTTCGCCACGCTGTCGCCCATTCCGGGCCTGCGCGCCTGGATCGCCAAGCACGGCGACGCCATCCTGGAGAAGATGGACGAGCGCCAGCGCAAGGCCTTCGAGCTCAAGGCGGGCGGCATGGGCGCCGAGCACCTGCTGGCGGCGCTGGATGCGCCGCAGGATCTCAAGCCCGACGCGCCTGTGCGCCGCGCCCTGCTGTTCTGCGCTGCCCACTATCTGGGGCGCGAGACGGCCAAGGGCCGGCCGCTGGACCCGGTGGCGCGCTTTCACCTGGGCAACGGCGCGCGCGTGGAGCGGCTCAACTGGGCGGCCGACCTGTCGGCCAAGGGACTCAAGCAATCGCTGGGCCTGATGGTCAACTATCTCTACGACCTCAAGCGCCTGGACAAGCATCGCGGCCTGCTGGCGCAGGGCCGCATACCGGTGTCCTCGGACATCGAAGCCCTGTGCAAATGAAAAGGGGCGCGGCGCAGGCCGTGCCCCTTTTCTTGCACAGGGATTGCTGCGCCTGACAACGAAGACAGCCTCAAAGAGGCGACAAGGAGACAAGTCATGCAAGCTTCCCACCCCACGGGGCGGCGCGCGGTGTTGCGCGCGGCCGGGGCCTCGATGGCCGCGCTGGCCCTGCCCATGGCAGCCCGCGCCGCGACGGACTGGCCGTCCAAACCCGTGAACCTGGTCGTGCCGTTTCCGGCCGGCGGGGGCACCGATGCCTTTGCCCGGCCGTTCTCGGCCCAGTTCGCCAAGAGCGCGGGAAAGACCCTGGTGATCGACAACCGTGGCGGCGCAGGCGGCACCCTGGGCGCCGGCTACGCGGCCAAGCTGGCGCCGGACGGCTACAACTTCTTCATGGGCGGCACCCACCATGTGATTGCGCCGTCCATGTACCCCCGCCTGGACTATGACCTGGAGCGCGACTTCGTCGCGCTGGCCCTGCTGGCCAGCGTGCCCCAGGTGCTGGTGGTCAACCCGCGCAACGTGCCGGGCAAGACCGTGCAGGAGCTGCTGGCCGACCTGCGCAAGCGGCCGGGCAAGCTCAACTACGCCTCGGCGGGCGCGGGCACATCGCACCATCTGGCCGGAGAGCTGTTCAAGCTGCAGACCAATACCTTCATCACCCACATTCCCTATCGAGGCGCAGGCCCGGCGCTGCAGGACCTGATCGCCGGCAATGTGGACATGATGTTCGACGGCCTGGGCTCCTCGGCCCAGCACATCAAGAGCGGACGCATCCGCGCGCTGATGGTCTCTGGCGACAAGCGCAACCCCGCCTTCCCGGACGTGCCCTGCGCGGCCGAGTCCGGCCTGCCCGACTACACGGTCACCACCTGGTACGGCCTGTGGGCGCCCAAGGGCACGCCGCAGGCGGTGCAGGCCCAGGTCATCGACCAGGTGCAGCGCATAGGCTCGGCCGAAGAGATCAAGTCCATCTGGGCGCGCAACGGCGCCGACTACGGCGGCATGAACCAGCAGCAGTTCGCGGCCATGGTGCATGGCGAGATCGCGCGCTGGGCCCAGGTGGTCAAGGCCTCGGGCGCCAAGCTGGAGTAGCGGACGAGGGGCCGGTCAGGGCGGGGGCAGGGCAGGGACAGGGCGGCGGCATGCGCATGCATGTCACCACCCTGTCACGGGCCTTGGCTACGGTCCATCCCTTCTGAGATCCATCCTGGGAGGGAATATGAACAATGCAGACAAGGTCCGCTCGCCCGCATCCGTGCTGCTCGCGCTGGTCCTGGCTTTCGGCACGGCCACGGGCCTGGCAGGCTGCGGCGGCAGCGACGACGGCCCCGAGACCATCGGCTCGCTGCGCCTGATCGGCGACTACAGCATCAGGACCAAGACACTGTTCGACGGCGTGGAGTTCGGCGGCATCTCCGGCCTGGACCGCGCGCCCGATGGCAGCTACTGGGCCATCTCCGATGAGCGCGGCGGCGAGCGTGGCACGCCGCGCTTCTACAACCTGGGCATTCAGTTCGATGACAAGGCCATCCAGGCCGTGACCATCCGCAAGATGGTCACGCTCAAGGGCCGCGACGGCCAGCCGCTGCCCGGCACGCGCCGCACCGTGGACCCCGAAGGCATCCGCGTGGCGCCCAACGGCAATCTCTACGTGTCCAGCGAGGGCAACTTCAGCACCGACCCCGCCAGCCTGTTCCAGCCTTTCGTGCGCGAGATCAGGGTGGACGGCAGCTTCGTGCGCGACTTCGAGACGCCTGCGGCCTTCAACTACGTGGACAACACCACCAGCGGAGGGCGCAACAACAAGCTGTTCGAGGCCCTGGCCGTCACGCCCGACGGCAGCGTGTTCACGGCCAACGAGGATGCGCTGGTGGAAGACGGCCCCCTCACCACGCTGGCGGCGGGCAGCGTGGTCCGCGTCCTCAAGCTCGATCCGGCCACGGGCAAGTCCGGCGCGCAGTACGTCTACCAGCTGCCGAAGATTCCGCTGGACAAGGCCGCCAGCGGCAGCTTTCCGCCGGACAACGGCCTGCCCGAGCTGCTGGCCGTCTCCAACCACGAGTTCATCGCCATCGAGCGCGCCTTTGCCGACGGCGTAGGCAACACCATCCGCCTGACGCGCGCCACCATCGAGCCGGACACCACCGATGTGCGCAGCTTCAAGAGCCTGGTGGGCGCCAGCTACAAGCCCATGAAGCGCGAGCTGCTGCTGGAGATGCCCGTGACCTACCAGGGCGTCAAGCTGGACAACATCGAAGGCATCTCCTGGGGCCCGCGCCTGGCCAACGGCAACCGCACCCTGGTGCTGGTGGCCGACAACAACTTCGCGGACAACCAGGTCACGCAGTTCCTGGCCTTCGAAGTGCGGCCCTGAGCCCTCTTCGGGCTATCTCGGCTTGCGCGGGCGTTCATAGCCTGCGCTTGCGGGCGCGCCCAGCACCATGTCGGTGAAGGCGCTGCCGCCTGCGCAGATGTGCTGGCGCATGGCCTCGGCGGCCACCTCCGCCTGGCCCGCGCAGATCGCAGACACCACGGCCACGTACGCGG
>NZ_JTKZ01000791.1:0-3313 GCF_000799035.1 Delftia sp. ZNC0008 | reverse complement strand
CGTGGTGGCTGCGCGCTATGCCGGCGTGGCCGCCGCGCGTGCGGCGCGCGCGCAGCAGGCCGACTGCCTGGGCGGCTATGCCGTGGTGCTCACACGCCCCGCAGGAGCTGCGCCGCATCACGCCCTGGTGCAGGTGGCCGCGGATATGGCACAGGCGCATGCCGAATCGCTGCGGCTGCGTGCCTGCTCGGCCAGGCTGCAGCCGCGCACGGTGCCTTTGGCGCATCTGCTGCCGAAGGCGGAACAGGCGCCCGGCCGGAAACCTGAACGCAAGACCGATCCCGCCCGCTGAGCCCGTGCAGCGCGTGACACCGACAACCGCAAAGAGGGAAGACACATGCCAGACATCAAGGACAGCGTAGGCGAGGGCGGCAGCAACCAGGTCCATGACGTGGCCCTGCTGCAGGCCATGCTGCGCGTGGTGAAGGACGCCAAGAATGCACCCTATCTGGGCGTGGACTACGACGGCAGCTACGGCGCGCAGACGCGCGCCGCGCTGGAGCGTTTCCAGAACGACCACAAGCTGGCGGCGGCCAAGGCCGCGCCCGGCCAGCCGCAGGCCGGTGGCGCCAAGGAGGCACTGGGCCTGGCGGCAGCCGGTGGCGCCACGGTGGCCAAGCTCAGCGCCATGCTGCCTGCATCGCACCAGAACATGCGCTCCGCGAACAACTCCAAGACGGTGTATATCGAGGCCAAGGCCCAGGATGCGGCCACCAGCAAGGCCGCCATTGCCAACGATGCGGAGTACGAGCCCACCTTCCGCGCCAAGCTGGCCAGCCTGGTGCAGCAGATGTACGACACGCACAAGATCGCGCTGTGGATCACGCCCACCGGCCGCCGCCGCACCTTTGCCCAGCAGGCGGCAGAGACCCAGACCAAGGCCGGCCCCGGCGAGAGCAACCACAACTTCGGCCGGGCGGCCGACATCGGCTTCAAGCGCTTCCAGTGGGTCAAGGGCGACGGCAGCATCGTCACCGATGCCGACTGGCTCAACCAGCTGCATACCGCCAAAGCGGCCGATGCCGCGCGCTGGTGGGATGAGCGCGACCGCCTGGCCGCCAAGCAGGGCCTGCTGCCGCTGAAGTTCGAGCGCGTGCACCTGCAGGCCTTCGCCCAGGAAGGCGTGAGCAACCAGCGCTCGCTGGCCAAGCTGCTCAATGCCGTTTCGCAGAACAACATGCGCTGGAAATCCGCCTACCAGGCCGACCTGCAGTCCCAGGGCAAGCACTGGGTCACCGTGGGTTCGGCCAAGTCCATCTGGGCCGGAACGGCCTCCGTGACCAAGGCCGATCTGGCCAAGGCCCGCACCCTGGCCACGGGCAAGCAGGTGAAGGAAACGCAGATCACCCAGGACGAGGTGGCCGCCATGCGCCGCATGCTCAAGGCCGATTTCGAGCAGGCCGACCTGAACTGGTCCAAGTGGGCACCCGTGCCCTGAGCCCGGCCGGACGTCTGCCGCCTGCCGCGCGGGCAGGCGCCACTGCCGTGCATCTCCCGGAGAAAGCATCTTGAGAACCGACTATTCGAAGGGCGAGGCCGCGCTGCGCGTGCCCTTGCCCCTGTCCATGTCCATGCCCGTTTCCCTGTCCCTTGCCGCCTCTGCCGGTGCGCCCACCGGGCCGCCCGCTGCGGTCCGTGCGCCGCAGGACGTGCTGTCCGGTGTGCGCGTCGCCTCGCAACTGCTGCAGGACTTTCGGCCCATCACCGAAAGCATCGAGTGGGAGCTGGGCCATCTGCATTGGGCGCAGGCGGGCCTGTTGACCTTTGCCGAGAACGAGGTGCCCTACGTGGTCAACAACAGCGGCCGTCTCTCCGAAGATGCGGCGGCCCTGCTGTTCCATCACTGCGCGGACACGGCGCCGCAGGGCACGATTGCCGTGCTGGAGCTGGGCGCGGGCTGCGGCCTGTTTGCGCGCATGTTCCTGCAGGCCTTCCGGCACCTGTGCCAGCAGGAAGGGCGTGATTTCGACCAGCGGCTGGTCTGCTACGTGACAGATGGCTCGCCGCGCACCGTTGCGCAGTGGCACGAGCGCGGCCTGTTTGCCGAGTTTGGCGGCCAGGTCGTGGCAGGCTGCTGCGACGCCATGCATCCCGAGGCCGTTCGGCTGCACGACGGCAGCACGGTGCCGCTGCCGCCGCTGCATGCCGTGTTCTGCAACTACGTGCTGGATGTGCTGCCCGCCACCGTCGTGCGGCGCCGGAACGGCGGGCCGGTGCAGGAGCTGCGCATACGCACCCGCCTGACGGACGATGCCCAGCTCGTGCGCCAGTACACCGCGCTGTCGCCGCATGAGATCCGCGCCCTGGTGGATCACGCGGATGCGGCCGAGCGCGCGCGCCTGCTGCCCCTGGTGGGCCTGTTCGAGCAGGAGACGGGATTTTTCGACTGCGGCGACGCGGCACTGTCGCCCTGGGTGGATGCCGCCCTGTCCGTCAGCCAGGACGCGACACGCCTGCTGGTCAACCACGGCGCCTTCGGCGCGCTGCAGACGCTGCAGCAGCGGCTGGCGCCCAAGGGCCTGGTGCTCATCAACGACTACGGCGCCTGCACGCCCGAGGCGGCGGCCCAGTCGGGCGCCTCCCAGCGCTTTGGCCGCACCAGCGCCATCGGCCTGAACTTCCCGCTGCTGGCGCAATTGTTCGGGCGCGAGGGCTGGCAGGTGCTGGCGCCTCCGGGCGATGCGCAAAGGGCCATCCATGCGCGGCTGCTGATCGGCGAGGGCTGCGAGCGCACGGCGGCCGCCTTTCTCAACCGCTTCAGCGCCGACGCGCAGCAGTTCTTCGAGGCCCCGGCCCATGAGGCCCGCACGCACCTGGAGTCGGGCCGGCAGGACGCCGCGCTGGAAAGCTACCGCCAGGCCATCACCCGCAGCCCGCGCGACTGGCGCCTGCTGGGCGAGGTGGCGGAGTTCGTGGGGCTGCAGCTGCGGGACTTTGCGGCAGGCATCGAGCTGGCGCGCAGCGCGCTGGAGCTCAACCCCTGGCTCAGCACCTGGCTGTGGAACGTGCTGGGCGACTGCCTGTTCTGCCAGGAGCAGTTTGCTGCCGCGCATGACGCCTACCTGCAGGCCGAGCGCATAGACCCGCGCGATGCCCGCACCCAGCTCAACCTGGCCTACACCTGGCAGCAGTGCGGCGACCCGGGGCGCGCGCTCGCCTGCATCGCCCAGGGCCTGGCGGGAGATGCCCATGGCGTGCACACGCAGCGCCTGATGGAAAAGCAGCAGCAGATCCTGGCGCAGATCGCTGCCCTGCGTGCCTCGCAGCAGCAGCGGCTGGCGCAGCGCGCGGCGCGTCTGCAGGCCGGGGCATA
>NZ_JTKZ01000785.1:0-7664 GCF_000799035.1 Delftia sp. ZNC0008 | reverse complement strand
TGGACAGGTAGCGCTTGCCGTCCGCATCGCCCCACAGGTACAGCGGCATGGAGGGGATGGGCTGGGTGCAGACCAGCTCGCCCACCTCGTCGATGACGGGCTGGCCCTGCTCGTTCCAGGCCTCCACGGCCGCGCCCAGCTGCCGGCACTGCATGATGCCCGGCTGCTGGGGCAGCTCGCGGTGGCCGCCGATGAAGGCGCCCGCGAAGTCGGTGCCCCCCGAGATGTTGTTCCACCAGATGTCAGGCCGTCCCATGCTGGCGAACTGCGCCGTGCCCCAGCTTTGCACCTCGGGCGACAGCGGCGAGCCCGTGGTGCCCAGGCTGCGGATGCGCGACAGGTCGCCGCACTGGGCCAGGTCCACGCCGGCCTTCATGCAGTTGGCGTAGAAGGCCGCGCCCGAGCCGAAGCTGGTCACGCCGGTCTCGGCCGCGAAGCGCCACAGCACGCCCCAGTCGGGCCTGTCCTTGCTGCCGCCGGGGCTGCCGTCGAAGATCACGCAGGTGGTGCCGCCCAGCAGGCCCGAGACCTGGGCATTCCACATCACCCAGCCCGTGGAGCTGTACCAGTGGTAGCGCTCGCCCCAGCTGTTGGGGTGGTAGCTGCAGCCTACGTCGTTGTGCAGGGCCTTGAGCTGCAGGGCCACCAGCACCATGCCGCCATGGCCGTGGACGATGGGCTTGGGCAGGCCGGTGGTGCCGCTGGAGTAGACGATCCACAGCGGGTGGTCGAAGGGCAGCCATTCGGGCTCGAAGGCCGCCGTGGCCGCGTCGTCGCGGGCCGTGACCTGGCCGTAGTCGGCGGCATCGGCCAGCCTGGCCTGCAGGTCCAGGTTGGGCACAAGGACCACATGCTCCACGCTGGGCAGGCCTGCGCGCAGCTCCGCCAGCACGGCCATGCGGTCGATATCGCGCCCGGCGTAGTGCACGCCATCGACGGCGATCAGCGCCTTGGGCGCGATCTGGCGAAAGCGGTCCAGCACCGCGTTGGTGCCCATGTCGGGCGCGCAGATGCTCCAGACGGCGCCCAGGCTGGCCGTGGCCAGCAGGGCGACCATGGCCTCGGGGATGTTGGGCAGGTAGGCAGCCACGCGGTCGCCGCGGCCCACGCCCTGGGCCTTCAGGTGCAGGGCCAGGGCGGCGACCTGGCGGCGCAGGTCGGGCCAGGACAGTTCCCGGTGGCGGCCCGTCTCGTTGCGGCTGACCACGGCGGGCATGCCGGCCGCATGGGCGGCATCCACATGGCGCAGCGCCTGGCGCGTGTAGTTGATCTGGGCACCCGGAAACCACTGGGCGCCGGGCATGGTGTTGCGCTCCAGCACGGCCGTGTGCGGCGTGGGCGACTGCAGCGCGTTGTAGTCCCAGATGCTTTGCCAGAAGGCGTCCAGGTCGGTCACCGACCAGCGCCACAGCGCGTCGTAGCTGTCGAACTGCAGGCCGTGGCGCTCGCGCAGCCAGTCCTGGTACAGGCGGATCTGGGGGATGAAGGCAGGGGTATGGCTCATGACCGGCCACGGTACGCGCGCGCTGCCCGCGAGCCCAGACGGGAAAGCCACTAGCTTGGCACCTGGGCGACAAAGTCTGCGGGCCGGATCGCGTATCTGCGCACAAACACTGGGAAAAAATTTCCGCTCGCCCCCTCCTGCCAGAAAACAAATGCCTCTAATATCGCGCCAATTTTTTACAAGGAGCGATGCCACATGGGCCTTTTCCAATGGACGGAGAAATCCGCCGACCAGCTGCAACGGGGAGGCGTGATCGGCCCCGATGAGCGCCTGCCCTGGCCCCAGACCGGGCTGATGGGCATACAGCACGTGATCGCCATGTTCGGCTCCACCGTGCTGGCGCCCATCCTCATGGGGTTCGACCCCAACGTGGCCGTGCTCATGAGCGGCATCGGCACGCTGATCTTCTTCCTGATCACGGGCGGCAAGGTGCCCAGCTACCTGGGTTCGTCCTTTGCCTTCATCGGCGTGGTGATCGCAGCCACGGCCTATGGCGGCAAGGGCGCCAACGGCAACATCGGCGTGGCGCTGGGCGGCATCATTGCCTGCGGTGCGGTCTATGCGCTGATCGGCCTGGTGGTGCAGATGGTGGGCACGCGCTGGATCGAGCGCTTCATGCCACCCGTGGTCACGGGCGCCGTGGTGGCCGTGATCGGGCTGAACCTGGCGGCCATACCCGTCAAGAACATGGCGGCCAACAACTTCGAGTCGTGGATGCAGGCCCTGACCTTCGTCTGCGTGGGCCTGGTGGCCGTGTTCACGCGCGGCATGGTGCAGCGCCTGCTGATCCTGGTGGGCCTGATCGCCGCCAGCCTGCTGTACGGCCTGTTCACCAACGTGCTGGGCATGGGCAAGCCCGTGGACCTGTCGGGCGTGATCAACGCCACCTGGTTCGGCCTGCCCCAGTTCCACGCGCCCGTGTTCAGCGGCCCGGCCATGGTGCTCATCGTGCCCGTGGTCATCATCCTGGTGGCCGAGAACCTGGGCCATATCAAGGCCGTGACCGCCATGACCGGCAAGAACCTGGACCAGTACATGGGCCGGGCCTTCATCGGCGACGGCGTGGCCACCATGGTCAGCGGCGCGGCCGGCGGTACCGGCGTGACCACCTATGCCGAGAACATCGGCGTGATGGCCGCCACGCGCATCTACTCGACGGCCGTGTTCTTCGTGGCCGCCGTCCTGGCCGTGCTGCTGGGCTTCTCGCCCAAGTTCGGCGCGCTGATCCAGGCGATCCCGCTGCCCGTGATGGGCGGCGTGTCCATCGTGGTCTTCGGCCTGATCGCCGTGGCCGGCGCCAAGATCTGGGTGGACAACCGCGTGGACTTCTCGCAGAACAAGAACCTGATCGTGGCGGCCATCACCCTGATCCTGGGCACGGGCGACTTCACGCTCAAGTTCGGCGACTTCGCGCTGGGCGGCATCGGGACCGCGACTTTCGGCGCCATCATCCTGTACGCGCTGCTGGATCATGCACGCAATGATCAGCCGCTGATTCATTGAATGTGAGCACACGCAAACATTCTTTGAGCCTTTGACTGCGCGGCAGGGCCTTTACGGGGAAACCCGAGGGCCGCTGCCAGCGCTGCTACCATCGGTTTCCGGAGATATACCGCCCTTGCGTTCTTGCATGGGGCGGTTTTTTTTAGGCTTGCAAGCCAGCGCTGCGGCACCCTGCCGGCTGGCGCGAGCCGTCAGCCGGAGCCATAGATGTCCCTCGCAGACCGCGTACGTTTCCCAGAATTCCTTTCGCGCACCATGACGGCCGAGCAGGCCGCCGCCCTGATCCCCCACGGCGTCAACGTCGGCATGAGCGGGTTCACGGGCGCGGGCTACCCCAAGGCCCTGCCCCAGGCCATCGCCCAGCACGCCAAGAGCGAACACGCGGCCGGCCGGCCCTACAAGATCAATGTCTGGACCGGCGCCTCCACGGCCGCCGAGATGGACGGCGCCCTGGCCGAGGCCGGCGCACTGGGCCAGCGCCTGCCCTTCAACACCGACCCGACCTGCCGCGCCAGGATCAATGCCGGCGAGATCGACTTCATCGACATGCACCTGTCCCACGTGGCCCAGCATGCGTGGTTCGGCTTCCTGGGCCCCATGAGCGTGGCCGTGGTCGAGGTGCTGGGCGTGACCGAGGACGGACGCCTCATCCCCTCCACCGCCGTGGGCAACAACAAGACCTGGCTGGAGATTGCCGACAAGGTGATCCTGGAGGTCAACACCAAGCCGCCGGCCAAGATGGAAGGCATGCACGACATCTACTACGGCACGGCCATCCCGCCGCGCCGCGTGCCCATTGCCCTGACCCATGCCGATGACCGCATCGGCGAGCCCTACCTGCGCGTGGACCCGGCCAAGGTGGTCGCCGTGGTCGAAACCCACAAGGGCGACCGCGACAACGTCTTCGCCCAGCCCGACGCCAACTCCAACCTGATCGCCGCGTCCATCATCGACTTCCTCGCGCACGAGATGAAGATGGGCCGCCTGCCCAAGGAGATGCTGCCCATCCAGTCGGGCGTGGGCAACGTGGCCAACGCCGTGCTGGCCGGCCTGCTGACGGGGCCGTTCGAGAACCTGCTGGGCTTCACCGAGGTGCTGCAGGACGGCATGCTGGACCTGCTGCGCGCGGGCAAGATGAGCCGCGCCTCGGCCACCTCGATCTCGCTGTCCGGCAGCGCCTACAGGGACTTCGAGGAGAACATCGACTTCTACCGCGAGCGTATCATCCTGCGCCCCCAGGAGATCAGCAACCACCCCGAGCTGGTGCGCCGGCTGGGCGTGATCGCCATGAACTCCATGATCGAGGCCGACATCTACGGCAACATCAACTCCACCCACGTCATGGGCACGGGGATGATGAACGGCATCGGCGGCTCGGGCGACTTCGCGCGCAACGGCTACCTGTCCTTCTTCGTCACGCCCTCGGTGGCCAAGGGCGGCAAGATCAGCTGCATCGTGCCCATGTGCTCGCACGTGGACCATACCGAGCACGACACGCAGATCATCGTCACCGAGCAGGGCCTGGCCGACCTGCGCGGCCTGTCGCCGCGCAAGCGCGCCCAGGTCATCATCGACCGCTGCGCCCATCCCGACTTCCGTCCCCAGCTGCAGGACTACTTCGACCGCGCCCAGCGCCAGGGCGCGCTGCACACGCCGCACATCCTGGGCGAAGCGCTGAGCTGGCACCAGCGCTTTGTCGAAACGGGCGACATGCGCGCCTGAACCGCGCAAGCGCGCCAGCGCGCCAGCGCGCAGTCTCCTGGGCTACAGGCGGCCATCGGCATGGCTGCCCGGACTGGCGTAGCATGCAAGGACGGCCCACGGGGCCGTCTTTTTCGTTGCACCCACAGGACTTCTCCCATGCCGATCTGGAAGCGCAGCTTCACCCTTGAAGACATCACCTCGCTGAGCGCCGACACGGCCGTCTCGCACCTGGGCATCGAGTTCACCGAGATCGGTGACGACTTCCTGCGCGGCCGCGTGCACGTGGACCAGCGCACCTGCCAGCCCTACGGCATCCTGCACGGCGGCGTGAACGTGGTGCTGGCCGAAACCCTGGGCTCGGTGGCCGCGGCCTGCTCCATCCCCGATGGCTGGCGCAGCGTGGGCCTGAACGTCTCGGCCAACCATGTGCGCGCCGCGCGCCAGGGCTGGGTCACGGGCACGGCCCGCCCCGTGCACCTGGGCCAGACCACCCATGTCTGGGCCATCGAACTGCACGACGAAACCGGCCGCCTGACCTGCACCTGCAGCCTGACCATGGCGCTGCTGCCGCCCACGCATGCGCAGAACGTCAAGCTCGCGGCGCAGCCGCCGGTGGCGGCCCAGCCCTGACAGCTTGATGGACCGAGAACCCTCGCGCTCTCGGTCACGTTGCTGTTGTCCGTTGTATTTCTTCTTCAGTTATTGATAATTGCCTAATCAATACAACAGACTCCGGCATGCCCGCTCCTGGCTCCGCGCTCGAACAAGCCGTTCTGGCACTGGCCGAACAACGGCCGCTGCTGCGCGCACGCGACCTTGCCGCGCTTGGCCTGCCGACCATGGCGCTGAGCCGGCTGGTCGCGGCAGGCCGCCTTGAACGCGTTGCACGCGGCCTGTACAGCCTGCCGGGCCGGCCGCTCAGCGAGCACCGCTCGCTGGCGGAAGTGGCCCTGCGCGTACCGCAAGGGGTGGTCTGCCTGCTGTCCGCGCTGCGGGTCCACGGCATAGGAACGCAGGCGCCCTTCGAGGTGTGGATGGCCATTCCCCATCACTCGCCCACGCCCCGCATAGACCAGCCTGCATTGCGCGCCATCCGCATGTCCGGTGCGGCACTGTCCGAAGGCGTGGAAACCCTGCAGATCGATGGCGTCGGTGTCGCCGTCTTCAACGCATCGAAGACCGTGGCCGATTGCTTCAAGTACCGCAACAAGATCGGCCTGGATGTGGCGCTGGAAGCACTGCGCGACGGATGGGCACAACGCAAGCTGACGGCCGACGCGCTCTGGCACTACGCCGCCATCGACCGCGTCAGCAATGTGATGCGCCCCTACCTTGAAAGCATCGCCGCATGAGCCGCGATATCGCAGCCTCGATCCGTGCACGTTTGAAGCAATGCGCGGACGCCCGCAGGCAGGACTTCAACCTCACGCTCACCCACTATGGCCTGGAACGCCTGCTTGCCTGCTGGGCATGGCAGCGACCTTCGAGCGCCGCCAACTCGCGCTGCCCGCAGGCCTGCCTGCCGGATTGAGCGATGGCTTCAGCAGCGATGCGGCCAAGCAGGCGCAGTGGGCCGCCTTCCTGAAGAAGAACCGGCTTGCAGCGCTGGAGCTGGCCCCTGTCGTGGCAAGGCTGCGAGAGGAATTCCAGCAATGCGGCATCTTCTGATACCGCCTGGAAGTCCTCCACATCCCCCGCCATCTCAAACCCCCAGCAACTCCGACAGGCGCTCCGGCTGCGCCAGCAGCTCCCGCGAGTCGGCCTGCAGCGCCAGCCGGCCCTTGGCCATGACCACGGCGCGGTCGGTGTGGGCCAGGACCTTTTTGTAGTCGCGGTCCACGATCAGGGTGGAGATGCCGGTGCTGCGGATGGCGGCGATCACGCGCCAGATTTCGGCGACGACCAGGGGGGCCAGGCCTTCGGTGGCTTCGTCGAGGATGAGCAGGCGCGGGTGCGTCATCAGCGCGCGGCCTATGGACAGCATCTGCTGCTCGCCGCCAGAGAGCTGGTCGCCGCCGTTGGCCAGGCGCTCCGCGAGCCGGGGGAAGGTGTCGAGCACGCGCTCCAGCGTCCAGTGGCGCTCGCCCTGCAGGCCGGGGCGGGCGCTCATGACCAGGTTCTCGCGCACGCTGAGGTTGGGGAAGATGCCTCGCCCCTCTGGCACATAGCCAATGCCCAGCCGCGCCATGCGCTCGGGCGGCGCGCCCGTGCAGTCGCGGCCATCGGCGCGCAGGCGGCCACGGCGCGCGGGCACATAGCCCGTGAGCGTGCGGATCAGCGTGGTCTTGCCCATGCCGTTGCGCCCCAGCAGGCCCACGGCCTGGCCCGCGCCCAGCGCCAGGCTCACGCCCTGCAGGATGTGGCTGTCGCCGTAGTAGGTATGCAGCTCGTCGATGGCGAACATGGGCTCAGTCATCGTCTTCTCCGAGATAGGCAGTACGGACCACGGGATCGACACGGATCTGCGCGGGCGTGCCCGTGGCCACCACGCTGCCGTTGACCATCACGGTGATGCGGTCGGCGATGCGGAACACGGCGTCCATGTCGTGCTCGACCAGCAGCACCGCATGGCCGCCCTTGAGCTCCTGCAGCAGGGCCAGCATGCGCTCGGTCTCCTCGGCGCCCATGCCGGCCAGCGGCTCGTCCAGCAGCAGCACGCGCGGGCCGGTGGCCAGGCACATGGCCACTTCCAGCTGGCGCTTGGCGCCATGGCTCAGTGTGCCGGCCACGGCCAGCGCCAGCCCGGCCAGGCCCGCACGCTCCAGGGCCGCATGGGCCTGGCGCAGGCTGGCCGCGCAGCGCTGTGCGGACAGACCCAGCTGCCAGGGCCTGAGCGCCATCTGCGCCTGGGCCGCGAGCCGGCAGTTCTCCAGCGCCGAGAACTCGGGAAAGATGGTGGTGCGCTGGTAGCTGCGGCCCACGCCGGCACGCGCGCGCCGGGGCTGGGACGCGG
>NZ_JTKZ01000817.1:0-1187 GCF_000799035.1 Delftia sp. ZNC0008 | reverse complement strand
GAGGTGGACGTGGTGGCCGAGGTGATGAAGCTCACCGGCGGCAAGGGCGTGGATGTGTCGTTCGAACGTGCACAGCGTGGTCATGAAGCAGCTGGACGTGCGCGGCACCATTGCTTACTGCAACGACCACCAGGAAACCATCAAGCTGGTCGAGGAGGGCTCGATCAACCTCGAGCCCTTCATCACCCAGTGCATCCAGCTCGATGACCTGATGCCTGCCTTGTGGTCACGCTGCGCAAAGAAAAAAGCCCTTGATTGAATCAATCAAGGGCTTAGATCATTTTGGCGGAGAGGGCGGGATTCGAACCCGCGGTGGGGATTAGCCCACACACGCTTTCCAGGCGTGCGACTTAAACCGCTCATCCACCTCTCCGAAGACCGCGATTCTAGCATCGATTTTTTGGGGTGGCCGCGAAGTTTCCTGCATGCGTGATCGATATGCCCTGGACGGCTGGCGCTTCGGGCATGGCCCGTGCCTGCGCCTGCAGCCAGTTGCAGAAGATGTCGAGCCGGGTCTGCACCGCAGTGCTGCGGCGCAGCGCCAGGTAGCGGTAGCCGGAGGCCGTGAAGCCGAAGGGCGCCAGCAGGCGACCGGCCTGCACGTCGTCCATCACCAGGTGCCAGGGGGCGACGGCCGCGCCCAGGCCGCGCAGCGCCGCTTCCAGCGTGAAGTAGTAGTGCTCGTAGACGGGGCCGGCCGCTGCGGGCGGGGCCATGTCCATGGAGGCGGCCCACAGGTCCCAGGCGTTGCGCCGGCCGCGTGTGTGCAGCAAGGGGAGGCTGGCCAGGTCTTCAGGTTGCTGGAGGCGTCCTGCCATGGCCGGGGACATCACCGGGCCCAGGTATTCGGCGAAAAGAGGCAGGGACGTCTCGTTGTCTGCAAGGGCCTCGCCGCTGTCGTGCGTGATGGCCGTGATGAGCAGGTCGCAGCCTTCGCGTGCAGCGTCGGTGCCGGTGTCGGTGGTGCGCAGGCGCACCTCGATGCCGGGGTGGTGCGCGTGAAAGTCGAACAGCCGGGGGATCAGCCATTTGACGGTGAAGGTGCTGAAGCAGGCCACGTCCAGAGGGCCTTCGTGGGCGTCGCCCAGGCTGCGCACCGCCTCATGGATCTGCTCGAAGGCCTGGGTCAGCGCCGGCTGCAGGGTGCGCGCTGCCGCGGTGAGCGTGGGGCGGGCCTTGGTGCCTGC
>NZ_JTKZ01000159.1:0-3540 GCF_000799035.1 Delftia sp. ZNC0008 | reverse complement strand
TCGCGCATCGTCATCATGGACGAGCCCACGTCCTCGCTCAGCGACAGCGAGGCGCAGATTCTCTTCCCCCTCATCGCCCGCCTCAAGGCCGAGGGGCGCGCCATCATCTATGTCTCGCACCGCATGGACGAGATCATGCGCATCTCCGACGAGATCACCGTCATGCGCGATGGCAGCTCCATCTGCACCCTGGCGCGGGACGAGACCGACATCGGGGCGCTGATCGCGCTCATGGTAGGGCGCCAGATGCAGGACATCTATCCGCCGCGCGGCCCCGCCCCTGACCGCAGCACGCGCGCCCTGCTCCAGGTGCGCGGCCTGGGCCTGGCCGGGCGCTTCGAAGGCATCGACTTCGAGGTCCATGCGGGAGAGATCGTGGGGTTCTTCGGGCTGGTGGGCTCGGGCCGGTCCGATGTCATGGATGCGCTGTTCGGCATGCACCGCTGCACGGGCAGCATCCTCCTGCACGGCCGGCCGCTGCGCCTGCGCTCGCCGGCCGACGCCATCGGCCACGGCGTGGCCTTCGTGACCGAGAACCGCAAGGAGCAAGGCCTGGTGCTGGACCAGTCCGTGCAGCACAACATCTGCATGGTGCAGGTGCACAGCGGGCGCGGCGGCGCACTGCTCACCGACGAGGCCGCCGAGCAATCGCTGGCCCGCGCCTGCGTGCAGCGGCTGAAGATACGCGTTGCCGGCCTGCACCAGCCCGTGCGCCAGCTGTCGGGCGGCAACCAGCAAAAGATCGTGTTCGCCAAATGGCTGGCCATGCGGCCCCGGCTGCTGGTGCTGGACGAGGCCACGCGCGGCATCGACGTGGGCGCGAAGTTCGAGATCTACGCCCTGATCCGCGAGCTGGCAGCGGCCGGCACGGCCGTCATCCTGGTGTCGTCGGAACTGCCCGAGGCACTGGCCATGAGCGACCGGCTGCTGGTCATGCGCAACAAACGCCTCGTCCAGAGCCTGGACAACCTCCATCTGCGCCAGGAGACCGTGATGGCGCACGCCACCGGAGCAGGACTGCCATGACCCATTCCGAACTGAGCATCACCGCGTCTGGCTCCTCCAATGCCTCCGACGCCGCCGAAGGCATCCCGAACCGCCAGGAAACATGGCGAGACGGCTTGCGAGGTGGCTGGCGATCGCTGCGGCGCCACGCCGGCACCCTCATGGGCCTGGCCGCCCTGGTGCTGCTGTTCTCCCTGCTGTCGCCGGCCTTTCTGACGGGCGGCAACTTGCGCAACGTGCTGCTGCAGGTGTCCATCATCGCCATCGTGGCCTTCGGCATGACCTATGTGCTGCTGCTGGGCGAGATCGATCTCTCGGTGGGATCGGTGGTCGCCCTGGCCGGCAGCGCGGCCGGCCTGATGCTGGGCCAGGGCCTGGCGCCTGCCCTGGTGCTGCCCGCCGTTCTGCTGTGCGGCCTGCTGCTGGGCGCGGTCAACGGCTCGCTGTCGGCGCTGCTGCATCTGCCGTCCTTCATCGTCACGGTGGCGACCATGGGCATCTTCCGGGGGCTGGCCTATATCGTCTCGGGCGGCATGCCGGCGCCGGTGGACAACGAGGCCTTTCTGTGGATCGGCAACGGCGAATGGCTGGGCATGCCCGTGCCCATCTGGATACTGGCCGCACTGCTGGCCGCCAACCACTTCGTGCTGTCGCGCACCGTGTTCGGCCGCAAGACCTATCTGGCGGGCGGCAATGCCGAGGCGGCCACCTATGCGGGCATACGGGTGGGGCGGCTCAAGATCGCCATCTTCATGCTGTCGGGGCTGATGGCGGCCGTGGGCGGCCTGCTGCTCACCTCGCGCCTGTACTCGGCCCAGCCCAACGCGGCCATGGGCTGGGAACTGGACGCCATTGCCGCCGCCGTGCTGGGCGGCACGCGCCTGGCCGGAGGCCACGGCAGCGTTGCGGGCACCTTGATAGGGGCGCTGATGATCGGCGTCATCAACAACGGCATGAACCTGATGAGCGTGCCCTACTTCTATCAGCTCATCGTCAAGGGCAGCGTGATTCTGGTGGCCGTGTGCATCGATGTGCACAGCAGGCGCAGGCGCTGACGCATGGGCCGGCGGTGCAGCGAACGGCGCACGGGGTTTGATTCCAAAGGGAGGGAGAGCATGCAATCCATCATGACCATGGGCGAGATCCTCGTCGAAATCATGGCCGAGCGAAAAGGCCAGAGCTTTCGCGCGCCGGGGCCGCTGGCCGGGCCCTACGCCAGCGGGGCGCCCGCCATCTTCATCGACCAGGTCGCCCGGCTGGGGCATCCAGCCGCCATCATCGGCTGCGTGGGCGACGACGATTTTGGCTGGCTCAACATCGACCGGCTGCGCCGCGACGGCGTGGACACCAGCGCCATCGCCGTGTGCCAGAACGCCGTCACGGGCAGCGCCTTCGTCACCTACCGCGACAGCGGCGAGCGCGACTTCATCTTCAACATCACCAACAGCGCCTCGGCCCAGCTGCAGCCCGAGCAGGTCAACCAGGCCGTGCTCAAGGACTGCGCGCATTTCCACGTCATGGGCTCGTCGCTGTTCTCGTTTCGCATCATCGATGCCATGAAGAAGGCCATCGAGATCGTCAAGGCCCAGGGTGGCACCGTGTCCTTCGATCCGAACGTGCGCAAGGAGATGCTGCGCATCCCCGAAATGCGCGAAGCCCTGGCCTACATCCTGGAGTTCACTGACATCTTCCTGCCCAGCGGCCACGAGGTCACGCAGCTGGCCCGCTCGGCCGACGAGGCCGGCGCCATCGCCGAGATCTTTGCGCGCGGCGTGCGCGAAATCGTGGTCAAGCGCGGCGCCGACGGCTGCAGCTACTTCAGTGCCGACGAGCGCATCGACCTCGACGCCCTCCCCGTGGACGTGGCCGACCCCACGGGCGCGGGCGACTGCTTCGGCGCCACCTTCATCACCTGCCGGCGCCTGGGCAAGACCGCGCTGCAATCGCTGCGCTACGCCAATGCGGCCGGCGCGCTGGCCGTCTCCAGCACGGGGCCGATGGAGGGCACATCCGGCTTTGCGGGGCTCGACGCGCTGCTGGCACAGCAGCCGCAGCACCTGCGGCATGCGGTGATGGAGGGCTGAAACCATGCTCACCCACCTCACCCGTCTGGCACAGTCACGCCGCGGGCAGGCGCCAGCAGCCGCTGGCGGCGCGAACGGCGCACTCGGCATCTACTCCATCTGCTCGGCCCATCCCCTGGTCATCGAGGCGGCCATGCACCAGGCGCTGGACGACGGCACGCCGCTACTCGTGGAGGCCACCGCCAACCAGGTCAACCAGTTCGGCGGCTACACCGGCATGCAGCCCGCCGACTTTCGCCGTTTCGTGCTGGCCATTGCCGACCGCTGCGGGCTGCCGCAGGACCGCGTGCTGCTGGGCGGCGACCACCTGGGCCCCACGGCGTGGACACACCTGCCTGCCGCCGAGGCCATGGACCTGGCGCAGGACCTGGTACACGCCTATGCGGCGGCCGGCTTCGTGAAGCTGCACCTGGACGCCAGCATGGCCTGCGCAGACGACCCCCAGACGCGG
>NZ_JTKZ01000719.1:0-8631 GCF_000799035.1 Delftia sp. ZNC0008 | reverse complement strand
AGAACTGCTTGGCGCGGCGTGCGGAGCGCAGGCCGACCTTCTTACGTTCGACTTCACGAGCGTCACCCGTCACGAAGCCGGCTTGGCTCAGGACGGGCTTGAGCGCTGCGTCATAGTCGATCAGGGCGCGGGTGATGCCGTGGCGGGTAGCGCCGGCCTGGCCGGATTCACCACCACCGTGGACGTTCACTTGAATGTCGAAAGCTTCCAGGTTGCTCGTCAGAGCCAGGGGCTGCTTTGCGATCATGATCGAGGTTTCGCGGCCGAAGTATTCCTGAATGTCCTTGCCATTCACGGTAATCTTGCCGGAGCCCTTCTTCAGGAACACGCGTGCGACGCTGGATTTGCGACGGCCGGTGCCATTGTTCCAATCACCAATCATCTAGGTCTCCTTAGATTTCCAGAGCCTTGGGCTGCTGGGCGGTGTGGGGATGCTCAGCACCGCCGTACACCTTGAGCTTCTTGATCATTGCGTAGCCCAGGGGACCCTTGGGCAGCATGCCCTTGACGGCCTTTTCCAGAGCGCGGCCGGGGAACTTGGCCTGCATGTCGCGGAAGTTGGTGGCAGTGATGCCGCCGGGGAAACCAGAGTGGCGGTAGTACACCTTGTCCAGGTTCTTGGTGCCGGTGACCTTGAGCTTGGAGGCGTTGATGATGACGATGAAGTCGCCGGTGTCAACGTGAGGTGTGTAAATGGCCTTGTGCTTGCCGCGCAGACGGAGTGCCACTTCGCTGGCGACACGTCCGAGCACCTTATCGGTGGCGTCAATCACAAACCACTCGTGTTGCACCTCAGCGGGCTTTGCGCTGAATGTAGACATGAGTTTTCTCTTTCAAGAAAGGTTTGGCGGGCCCTTTTCCGCGGTCGGTGCTTCTTCAAAAAGGAAGCCTCTTAGGCGGGGATGTAAACTTCGCCGCGGGACCCATAAAATCGCTGCGAAGCCCGCCATTATACAAATCTGGCGCAACCGCACCATCCCCCCGATCCGCAAGTCCCCGGCAGCCCTCGCCGCGAGGCGCCAGCGCCGGGCAACCTTGCAGCCGCCATGGGTGTCCACCCGCCAGCGCGGCTGGTTACCATCACGCCTATGTTCAGTTACCGCCACGCCTTCCATGCAGGCAACCATGCCGATGTGCTCAAGCACACCGTGCTGATCGCCACCCTGCAATACCTCCTCCAGAAGGAGGCCGCCCTTACGGTGCTGGACACGCACGCCGGCGCCGGCCTGTACCGTCTGGATGGCGACTATGCCAACAAGAGCGGCGAGGCCGCAGACGGCATCCTGCGCCTGGCCCAGGCCAAGGAGTCCGAGCTGGCCCCGGTGCTGCAGGCCTACATCGCATCGGTGCGTTCCTTCAACCAGGGAGCGCAGCTGCGCAACTATCCGGGCTCGCCGTTCATCATCCAGTCCCTGCTGCGCGTGCAGGAGCGCGACAAGCTCAAGGTCTTCGAGCTGCATCCCACCGACATGCGCTCGCTGGCCGGCAACATTGCCCAGCTCGAAGCGGGCCGCCAGGTGGCCGTGCTGCACGAGGACGGCTTCGAGGGCATCAAGAAATTCCTGCCGCCGCCGTCGCGCCGAGCCCTGGTGCTGTGCGACCCCAGCTACGAGCTCAAGAGCGACTACGCCAAGGTGCTGGACATGGCGGCCGACAGCCTCAAGCGCTTTGCCACGGGCACGTATGCGTTCTGGTATCCGATCATCCCGCGCCCCGAGGCGCACGATCTGCCGCGCCGCCTGAAGACCATGACCACCAAGGCCGGCAGGAGCTGGCTGCATGTGGAGCTCACGGTCAAGAGCAACAAGACCTCGGAGCGCGGCGGCCTGCCGGCCAGCGGCATGTTCCTGATCAATCCGCCGTTCAATCTCAAGGAACAGCTCAAGCCGGCCATGCCGCAGCTGGTCAAGCTGCTAGGTCAGGACGAGAACGCGGCCTTCACGCTCGAATCCGGCGGCTGAGCCCGTTCAGCGCGCGTTCGAGGCCGCAGAGGCCACTGCGGTGGACGAGGCAGCGGCGGGCGCCGCAGCCTTCGCCACCGGCTTGGCGGCAGGGACGGCACGGCTGGCCACGGCCGTGCGTGCATTGGGCCTGGGGGCAGGCGCCTTGGCCTGGACACGCGGACGCACTGGCGCCTTGGCCTGAACCCGGGTCCGTGCCTGTGTTGTCTGTGCCTGTGCCTTGGCCTGCTGCGTCTTCTCGATGGACTTGGCCTTCCTGGCCGTGACCAGGGTTTCGGGGCATTCCTGCTCACCATCGTCGAGCTGCCACAGCTCCACGGGCTTGATGCCCAGGCCGACCATGCCCAGCTCCTGGGCTGCGGCCTGGCTCAGATCGATCACGCGGCCAGGCGCAAACGGCCCGCGGTCGTTGATGCGCACCACCACTGTCTTGCCCGTGGCGGCGCTGCGCACGCAGACGCGGCTGCCGAAGGCAAAGCTGCGGTGCGCGGCCGTCAATTCTTCCTTGTCGAAACGCTCGCCGCTGGCGGTCAGCCGGCCATGCAGGCCCGGGCCATACCAGGAGGCCAGGCCTTGCTGGTCGCTGTCGCGCGAGGGCACGAGGGCGAAGTCGGGATTGGAGGGAGCCTCGGCACTGTCTTCGGGCGAGGCCGACTCGGAGGGCTTGGCATCCGGGGATTTGCTGGCCGGCTGCGCGGTCCGCGATGTGCGGCCACCGCGCTTGCCGGCCGAGGGCACGGCCGCTGGCGTCTGGCCTTCATCCATTGCCGCCGCACCTGCGGTCAGGGCGCCGGACTCGGCATCGCTTTGTGCCACGGGAGCCGGCGCGCAGCCGGCCAGGGTGGCGGTGATGGCGCACATGGCCAGCCAGCGCCAGTGCAGGCGTCGAAAACCACGATCCATGGGCAAAAACCTCCAGGGAACGCCTGACCGTTCCCAAGTTCTAGAGGGTCGCCCGGGGCCGGCGCAGTGGCTGCGCGCTCAAAGGCCCAATCGATCGCAGATTTCCAGCGTGGCGACGCTCTGGTTCATCGTATAGAAGTGCAGCCCGGGAGCGCCCTGGCTGCGCAACTGCTCGCATAGACGGGACACGACATCAAGGCCGAAGGCGCGAATGGACGCCGTGTCATCTCCGTAAGCCTGCAGACGCAGGCGGATCCAGCGCGGGATCTCGGCGCCGCAGGCGTCCGAGAAGCGCATCAGCTGCGTAGAGCTGGTGATGGGCATGATGCCGGGAACAACCGGTGCATCAAGCCCCATGCCGCGCGCCGCATCAACGAAACGGCAGTAGGCGTCGGCATTGTAGAAATATTGGGTGATCGCGGAATCCGCGCCAGCGCGCACTTTAGCCGCAAACGCATCCAGATCGGACTGTGGGGATTTCGCCTGCGGATGGACCTCCGGGTAGGCAGCCACCTCGATGTGGAACCAGTCGCCGAACTCGCGGCGGATGAATTCCACGAGATCGCTGGCGTACTGGAATTCGCCACCCAGGCCATAGCCGCTGGGCAGGTCGCCGCGCAGCGCGACGATGCGGCGCACGCCCATGGCCTTCAGCTCCTGCAGTTCGGCGCGCACCTTGTCGTGCGTGGCGCCCACGCAGGAGAAATGCGATGCCGCGCTGACGCCTTCGTTCTGGATGTCACGCACCATGGCGAAGGTGCCCGTCTGCGTGGAGCCGCCCGCGCCATAGGTGACGGAGCAGAACTGGGGCTTGCGCGCATAGAGGTTCTTGCGCACCTGCACATGCTTGGTCGCGCCCTCGGGCGTCTTGGTCGGGAAGAACTCGAAGCTGATCGGAAAGCTCATGTAAGACTCGCTGCTCAGTGTTTCATTCGTTGCGTTTGCGCAGCTTGGCGCGGCCCGGACCGGGCACGCCGAACTCGGTACTGGTGTCGATCACACGCTCGTTGCGCTGCTCGCGCAGCACGGTGCGGGACACGCGCTTAGGCGCGGCCGGCTTAGGCGCGGCCGGCTTAGGAGCTGCCTTCACGGCCGAGCGGGGCTCGTCGTCGTCCTGCGTTTCAGGCTGCTCTGGCTCCTTCACCACGGCCGCCTGCTGGGCATGCACGAAGAATTCGCGGTTGCCGTCGCCGCCTTCGATGGCCGACTCCATCCAGCCCTTGACCTCCAGGCCCAGCTCGCCCAGGCAGGTGCGGATGCGCTGCTCCACCTCGGTGAACAGGGCCGCATCGCGCACGATGCCGCCCTTGCCGACCTGGCCCGGCTGCAGCTCGAACTGCGGCTTGACCAGCATCAGCAGCTGGCCATGCGGCTTGAGCAGGCGCGTGACGGCCGGCAGCACCAGGGTCAGAGAGATGAAGGACAGATCGCCCGTGACGAAGTCGAACTGCGGCGTGATGTCCACGTCGGCAAACTCGGCGCGGCGGCGGCGCTGCGTGGCCACCGTGCCCTCATCGCGCGCCTTGCCCTTGGCCGCGCGCTCGGCCTTGAAGGCCTCGATCTCGTTTTCCTTGGCGTCGTCGCTGTCGTCGTAGTCCTCGTCGACCACGCCGCCGTTGCGCATCCAGGCATAGGGCGCCACGGGCTGGGTGTCGTTGTCGTCGGGATCTTCTTCCCAGCGTTCGGACAGCACTTCCTCGCAGGCCTCCTGCAGGCCCTCGGCCGTCACCGCGCGGGCATTGACGCCTTCGACGCAGATCACGCGCGCATCCGAGCGCAGCCGGTCATGCAGCTGGCCATGGCCCACGTCCACGCCGATGACCTGGGCGGCGCCTGCCTGCAGCAGGCAGTCGGTGAAACCGCCCGTGCTCTGACCCACGTCCAGGCAGCGCAGGCCGTCCACCGACAGCTTGGTGGCCGCCAGCGCGCCTTCCAGCTTCAGCCCGCCGCGCGAGATGAACCGGGCCTCGGCCCCGTCCAGCAACTGCAGCTCGGCACCTGCGGGAATCTCGTCACCGTTCTTGGCGACCTTCTTCCACGGCGTCAACGGCGTCATGCGCCACTGCACGCCACCCGCAATCAGCCGCTGCGCCTGCGAGCGCGTGGCCGCATGGCCGGCTTCCACCAAAAATACATCTGCGCGCATAGCGTCGCTCCAGGAAATCTCAGTTGACTAATGCCCGAAACCGGCGCGACCCAACTCAGGGACGCCAAGCAAGGGCCGCCCCGCAGCGAGGGCGTCGTCCCCCTCCCCCGCGAAGCGGGTAGAGAGGGGGAAGGCGCGTCAGCGCCTCAGGGGGTGCTTAGTAGCGATAAGTTTCGGGCTTGTAGGGACCCTGCTTGCTCACGCCGATATAGGCAGCCTGGCCGTCCGTCAGCTCGGTCAGCATGGCGCCGACCTTCTTCAGGTGCAGGCGGGCAACCTTCTCGTCCAGGATCTTGGGCAGCACGTAGACCTTGCCGACCTCGTAGGCATCGGGCTTGGTGAACAGCTCGATCTGGGCGATGGTCTGGTTGGCGAACGAGGCGCTCATCACGAAGCTGGGGTGGCCGGTGGCGCAGCCCAGGTTCACCAGGCGGCCCTTGGCCAGCAGGATGATCTTCTTGCCGTCAGGGAAGGTGATGTGGTCCACCTGGGGCTTGATCTCTTCCCACTGGTACTGCTCGATGGAGGCGACGTCGATCTCGTTGTCGAAGTGGCCGATGTTGCAGACGATGGCTTCGTTCTTCATGGCCACCATGTGCTCGTGGCGGATGATGTCGCGGTTGCCGGTGGTGGTCACGAAGATGTCGGCCTTGTCTGCCGCCCACTCCATGGTCACGACCTTGTAGCCTTCCATGGCGGCCTGCAGGGCGTTGATGGGATCGATCTCGGTGACCCAGACCTGGGCCGACAGCGCGCGCAGCGCCTGGGCGCAGCCCTTGCCCACGTCGCCGTAGCCGGCCACCACGGCGACCTTGCCGGCGATCATCACGTCGGTGGCGCGCTTGATGCCGTCCACCAGCGATTCGCGGCAGCCGTAGAGGTTGTCGAACTTGCTCTTGGTGACGGAGTCGTTGACGTTGATGGCGCGGAACTTCAGCGTGCCCTTGGCCGACATCTCGTTGAGGCGGTGCACGCCGGTGGTGGTCTCTTCGGTCACGCCGATGATGTGGGCGCTCTTGCGCGTGTACCAGGTGGGGTCCTGGGCCAGCTTGGCGCGGATGGCGGCGAAGGCGATCTTCTCTTCCTCGGAGGCGGGGTTGTCCAGCACGGACAGGTCCTTTTCGGCGCGCATGCCCAGGTGCAGCAGCATGGTGGCATCGCCGCCGTCGTCCAGGATCATGTTGGGGCCTTCGCCTTCGGTACCGGCGGCGCCGAATTCAAAGATGCGGTGGGTGTAGTCCCAGTAGTCGGCCAGCGATTCACCCTTGATGGCGAACACGGGCGTGCCCGTGGCGGCGATGGCGGCGGCGGCATGGTCCTGCGTCGAGAAAATGTTGCACGAGGCCCAGCGCACGTCGGCGCCCAGGGCCTTGAGCGTCTCGATCAGCACGGCCGTCTGGATGGTCATGTGCAGCGAGCCGGCGATGCGCGCGCCCTTGAGCGGCTGTGCCGCGGCGAATTCCTCGCGCGTGGCCATCAGGCCGGGCATTTCGGTTTCGGCGATCAGGATTTCCTTGCGGCCCCAGGCGGCGAGGGAAATGTCAGCGATGGCCGTGTCGGCGGAAACGGGACGAACAGCAGCGTTCATGGTTTTCTCCAAAAGATGAATGAAAAACCACGTTCTGCGGGAGACGAAAAAAAGCTCACCGCACAGAAAGCGTGGGCGAGCGTCGTTGCAGGTATGACTCCGAGCCTCGCAGACCGCATCTGGTGAATGGGCCTGCTGCAACGCTCCTCGGAGAGGCGCTGATTATACCGATCCCGGGGATGCCTCACCGCCCAGCCCCACAAGCCGGTAGCCCACCTGCAGCTCGGTCACCAGGTGGCGCGGCTGGGCCGGCTCGTCCTCGATCTTCTGGCGCAGATTGGCCATGTGCACGCGCAGGTAATGGGCACGGCCCAGGTATTCGGGTCCCCAGACCTGCAGCAGCAGCTGGCGGTGGGTCATCACACGGCCCTGGGCGGCGATCAGCGCCGCCAGCAGGCGGAATTCGATGGGCGTGAGGTGCACCGGCTGGCCCGCACGCCGCACCTCGTGCGTGGCCAGGTCCACCTGCACCTGGCCGAAGTGCACCTGACTGGATGCAACTGCGCCGCCTGCGGCCCCCAGTTGCTGGCGGCGGCGCAGCATCACGCGCAGCCGGGCCAGCAGCTCGGGCACACCGAAAGGCTTGACCAGGTAATCGTCTGCGCCGGCGTCCAGGGCGGCCACCTTCTCGTCCTCGCGCTCGCGCGCGGAAAGCACAAGCACGGGCACGGAGGACCATCCGCGCAGCTCGGTGAGAACCTGCTTGCCGTCGGCATCCGGCAGGCCCAGGTCGAGGATGACCAGATCGGGCTGGCGGCTCGCCGCCTCGATCAGGCCCCGGCGCGCGCTGTCGGCCTCGAAGACCTGCCAGCCCTCGTCCTCCAGCACCAGGCGCACGAAGCGGCGGATGCCGGGGTCGTCCTCGATCATCAGGATGCGGTTGGTGGGCGTGCTCATGGCGCAAGACTCTAATCGAGCAATGGCTGCTCCGGCACCGGAAAGCGCAGCGTGAACACGGTGCCGGGGCCTGGGCGCGCGGCAGCGGCCTCGATGCGCCCGCCATGGGCCTCGACAATGCTGCGCACCAGCGCCAACCCCAGGCCTATGCCCGAGACGGTGGACTCGGCCGTGCCGCGCGTGAAGGGCTCGAACAGCGTCTCCACGGGCAGGTGTGGCGGCAGGCCGGGCCCGCCATCCTGCACGGCCACAAGCACCTCGCCGTCCTGTTCGCGTGCGTGGATGGTCAGCGGCGTGCCGGCCGGCGTGTACTTGGCGGCGTTGTCCAGCAGGTTGACCAGCACGCGCTCCATGAGCACGGCATCGAGCTGCAGCAGCGGCAGGCTGGCGGGCACGTCGGTGCTCACGGGATGCTCGTGCAGGCGCGCGCGCATCTGGCGCAGCGCGCTGCCGACCACTTCATCCAGCGGCAGCCATTCGCGCTGCAGGTGCACGCCGCCTTGCTGCAGGCGCGCCATGTCCAGCAGGTTCTCCACCAGTCGCTGCATGGCCTGGGCCTGGATGCGGACCTGCTCCAGCATGTCGGCTGCGCCGCCCGGCGGCACATGGCGCTGCGCGGCCTCGGCCGCGCCCAGGATGGTGGTCAGCGGCGTGCGCAGGTCGTGCGAGACGGCCGACAGCAAGGTGTTGCGCATGCGCTCGCCCTCCATGGCGATCTGGGTCTGCTGGGCCACGGCCACGAAGTGCTGACGCTCCAGCGCCAGCGCCACCTGGCTGGCACAGGCCTCCAGCAGGCGCTGCTCCTCGGGCACCTCCAGGCGCTGGGGCGCACGCAGTTGCAGCACCAGTACGCCCCGCATGCGCACGGGCGCCGCCAGCGGCACGTAGCGGGCCGGCGCGGCCGGCAACGTGTCCGTGCCCTGGCCGGCCTGCTGACCGTGGTCCATGGCCCAGCGCGCAATGCTGTCGTCCATGGGGCAGGAGCCGCCGCCGGCGGGGCGCAGGCGCTCGTCGGCATCGGGCAACAGCAGCCCGGCCTGGGCGTCGAACACGCCCGAGACCGTGCTCAGCGCAATCTCCACCACCTGCTCCTGCGTGAGCGCGCCCGAAAGGTCGCGCGCCAGCCGCGCCAGGGC
>NZ_JTKZ01000573.1:0-6332 GCF_000799035.1 Delftia sp. ZNC0008 | reverse complement strand
AGGCCCGCTGCTGCCTGGAGCAGGCCGCTTTCCTGTTCTCGGCGCAGCGCCAGGAATCCCTGGTACCGGAAGGATCGCTGCGGGCACGTTCGCTGCAGTTGCGGCGCTTGTTCCACCGGCTGCAGATCAGCGAGACGGTCTTTTTCGCCTCCGCCTCCTCCCGGCAGCGCGAGGCCATCCGCGTCGGCACGAAATGGGCGCGACGGCAGCAGCAGATGCTCAGGCAGGTGCTGGCCTGAGCCTTGCCGTGCGGTCAAAGGAGCGAGCATGAAAGTCCTGATCGTGGACGCCCACCCGCCGTCGGCGCAGTACCTGTGCCAGGGCCTGTGCCAGGACGGGTTCAACGTGGACGTCGCGCATGACGGCCGGCAGGGCCGCGACATGGCACTGAGCCGTGCCTACAGCCTGGTGGTGCTGGATCTGGACCTGCCCGGGTTGAGCGGGCGAGAGGTCCTGCAGGCCCTGCGCCGGGCCACAAGCACCCCCGCCATCGTGGTTGCCGCAAACGACAGCCTGGAGGACCAGGTGTTCTGCCTGCAGCACGGCGCGGACGACTACCTGGTCAAGCCCATCAGGCTGCCGGTGTTCCTGGCCCGCGCAAGGCTGCGCATGCGCGGGTCCGCCGGGCGGGAGGGCATGCGCCTGACTTTGGCGGATCTGGTGCTGGACCTGTCCAAGAAGCGGGTCGAACGCGCCGGTCGCCGGCTGGACCTGACCCGGCAGGAGTTCGCCGTCCTGTGGCTGCTGCTGCAGCGCCAGGGCGATGTGGTCTCGCGCGCCGAATTGGTGGAGCAGGTCTGGAGCCTGCCCGTGGATGCCCTGAACAACGCCGTGGACGTGGCGGTGTGCAGGCTGCGCAGCAAGCTCGACGATCCCTATGCGGTCAAGCTGCTGCACACGGTGCGGGGCATGGGCTATATGCTGGCGCTGCGGACAGATTCCCCGTGACCGCAGCCTTGCCTACCCCAGCCACTGCCGGATGCGCCCCGCCAGCGCCTGGGCGCTGATGCCGTAGCGCTCATGCAGCGTGGGCAAGGCGCCCGCGTCGAGGAAGGCGTCCGGCAGGCCCGCCAGCCGAAAGCGCGCGGGCCGCACATCGCGCTCCAGCAGAGCGCCGGCCACGGCCTCGCCCAGGCCGCCCACCACCGAATGGTTCTCCGCCACCACCACCAGGCGCGGCCCGCTGGCCACGGCCTGCACGATGGCCTGCACATCCAGCGGCTTGATGGTGGCGCAGTGCAGCACGGCGGCGCCTACGTTGTCGGCGGCCAGCAGCTGGGCGGCCTCCAGCGCGCGCATGGTCATGAAGCCGCTGCAGATGATGAGCACCTCGCGGCCCTCGCGCAGCATCTTGGCCTTGCCCAGCTCGAACCGGTAGTCGTACTCGTCCAGCACCAGCGGCACGTTGCCGCGCAGCAGCCGCATGTAGACGGGGCCGCGGTGCGCCGCGATCTGCGGCACGGCCTGGGTGATGTCCAGCGCATCGCAGGGATCGACGATGGTCAGCCCCGGCACGGCCCGCATCATGGCCAGGTCGTCCGTGGCCTGGTGGCTGGGGCCGTAGCCCGTGGTCAGGCCGGGCAGGGCGCAGCAGATCTTGACGTCCAGGTTGTCCTCGGCAATCACCTGGTGGATGAAGTCGTAGGCGCGGCGCGTGCCGAAGACGGCATAGGTGGTGGCAAACGGCGTCAGCCCCTCCTTGGCCATGCCGCCGGCGGCGGCCATGAGCAACTGCTCGGCCATGCCCATCTGGAAGAAGCGCTCGGGGTGGGCCTGGGCGAACAGGTGCAGGTCGGTGTACTTGGCCAGGTCGGCGGTCAGGCCGACCACGTCGGGGCGGCTGGCGGCCAGCTCCACCAGGGCCTTGCCGAAAGGCGCGGCCTGCACGCGCTGGCCTTCGGCGGCGATGGAGGCGATCATGGCCGAGGTGGTCGGCCGGGGCTTGGGGGTGGCAAGAGGCATGTTCATGGCAGGGCGGGCTCCAGGGGTTGCGATGCGTCCAGGAGGGCAATGGCCTGCTGCCACTCGGGCGGATCGACGCGGATGAAATGGTTCTTCTCGCGCTGCTCCAGGAAGGGCACGCCCTTGCCCATCAGCGTGTCGCAGAGGATGACGCGGGGCCGGTCCTCGGCCAGCGCCCGCGCCGCGTCGAAGGCTTGCACCACCTGGGCCAGGTCGTTGCCGTCCACGCGCTGCACATGCCAGCCGAAGGCGGCCCATTTGTCGGCCAGCGGCTCGAAGCCCAGCATGCGCGTGGAGGGGCCGTCGGCTTGCTGGTTGTTCACGTCCACCAGGCAGATCAGCCGGCCCAGGCCGTGGTGGGCAGCGGACAGCGCGGCCTCCCAGGTCGAGCCCTCGTCCAGCTCGCCGTCGGACATGGAGTTGTAGACAAAGGCATCGCTGCCCTTGTGGCGCAGCGCCAGCGCCATGCCCACGGCGATCGGCAGGCCCTGGCCCAGCGAGCCGCCCGAAATCTCCATGCCCGGCGTATAGCTGGCCATGCCCGACATGGGCAGGCGGCTGTCATCGCTGCCATAGGTCTGGAGTTCCTCGTCGGACAGGATGCCCGCCTCGGCCAGGGCCGCGTAGAAGGTGATGGCGTAGTGGCCGTGCGAGAGCAGGAAGCGGTCGCGGCCCTCCCACCCGGGCTCATCGGGCCGCAGCCGCAGTGCGTCGCCATAGGCCACGGCCAGCACATCGGCCCAGCCCAGGGCCTGGCCTATGTAGCCCTGGCCCTGCACCTCGCCCATTTGCAGGGCGCGGCGGCGTATGCGCCAGGCACAGGCCGCGAGCCGGTCCAGGCGCTGTTGCAGTTCTTGGTTCATGCATCGTCTCCTAGAGATGGAAAGGCGCGCGGCTCAGCGCAGGATGCTGGCCGGCACATAGGACACCAGCGCCAGCACCGCCAGCGCCACCAGGTAGAAGGGAATCAGCTCGCGCACGGTCTGGCCCACCTTGACCCGGGCCAGCGAGCTCGTGATGAACAGCGTCGTGCCCACGGGCGGCGTGTACAGCCCCAGGGCCAGGTTCACGACCATCATGATTCCCAGCTGGGTCATGTCCATGCCGATGCTCTGGGCCAGCGGCACGAACACCGGCGTGAGCAGCAGCACGGCGGCCGGCAGGTCGATGAACATGCCGATGAAGAGCATCAGCAGGTTCATCAGCACGATCACCAGCCAGGCCGAATGCACATGCGACTGCACCCACTGGACGATGCCGTCGGGCATGCGGTCGAAGGTCAGCAGCCAGCCGATGGCCGCCGAAGCCATGATCACCAGCAGCACCACGCCCGTGGCCAGGCCCGCATGCACCACCGCATCGTTGAGCCGGCGCCAGCCCAGGTCGCGGTACACCACGGCCGACACCAGGCCCGCATACAGCGTGGACAGCACGGCCACCTCGGTGGGCGTGGCGATGCCCAAGCGCAGGAACACGATGATCAGCACCGGCAGCAGCAGGGCCGGGCTGGCGTACAGCAGGTGGCGCCGGAAGGCGGGCCAGGCGAAGGGCGTGGTGTCGCGCGTAAAGCCGCGCCTGCGGCCCACCCACCAGCACACGCCCATGAAGCCCGCGCACATCAGCAGCCCCGGCACGATGCCCGCCACGAACAGCGCCGCAATCGATGCATTGGCGCTGAGCGCGAACAGGATCATGGGGATCGACGGCGGGATCAGGATGTCGATGGTGGCCGCCGCCGCCAGCGTGGCCGCCGAGAACGCGGGCGGGTAGCCCAGCCGCCTGTGCCACGGGATCATCAGCGATCCGATGGCCGAGGCGTCGGCCACGGCCGAGCCCGACACCCCGCCGAACAGCGTGGACGACATCACCCCCACCTGGGCCGGCCCGCCGTGAAAGCGCCCTATCAGCGCCGACAGCACGCCCACCAGGGCCTCGCCCAGGCGCCCGCCCATCATCAGCGAGCCGGTGAGCATGAAGAACGGGATGGCGATCAGCGGAAAGCTCTGCACCTGGGCCACCATCTGCTGCACCAGCAGGTCCAGCGGCACGCGGTCCGAGGTGGCCGCCGCCGCCATGGCGCCCATGAGCAGCGCGTGCGCAATGGGCATGGCGATCACGGCGCCCGCCATGAAGACGAAAAGCATGATGAAGGACATGGCACCCTCCCTTCACCAGTGCGCGCCGGCCACGGGCCGGGCCGGTTCGGCAGACGCACCAGCCGCACCGGCCTGCGCGGATACCCGGTCCCTGCCCGCCACGCAGGCGCGCCAGGCCGACTGCAGGGCCAGCAGGGCCAGCAAGGCCATGCCCACCATCACGCAGCCATAGGTCAGCGAGCCGGGAATGCCCAGGATCTGGCTGCGCTCGTCATGCACGATCTCCAGCATGTTCAGCGTGGACCAGGCCAGCGTGGCGTACAGGGCGGCCACGGCCAGCCAGCCCAGCACGGCCGTGGCGCGCCGCACGCGGGCAGGCAGCGCCTCGACCAGAAAGCTCGTGGTGATGTGGGCGCCATGGGCGGCGGCCAGCACCACGCCCGACATCACCAGCCAGGGAAACAGCAGCTCGGGCACCTCGTTGGCCCACTGCAGGCTGGTGCCGCTGGCATAGCGCAGGGCGGTGTTGCACACCAGGATCACGAAGATCACCAGGGTGCTGGCCCACAGCACGGCGCGGCACAGGCCCGTGACCAGGCGTTCGATGAGGTTCATGGATGGCTCCCTGCGCTTGACTGCGCGCCTGCGGCCTTGACGACCTTGGCGATATAGGGGCCCGCAGGGCTGGCCAGCCACTTGTCCTGCACCTTGGCCGTGGCCTGGGCGAAGGCCCGCGCGTCGATGGTGCTCACCTCCACGCCCTTGGCGCGGATGTCGTCCAGCAGCTTGTCGTCGGCCTCGCGCGCCAGCTGGCGCTGGTAGGCCGTGGCCTCCTGCGCGGCCTCGGCCAGCAGCGTGCGGTCGGCGGCCGGCAGCCGGTCCCAGCTACGCTTGCCCATGATCAGCGGCGTCATCTGGAACATGTGGCCCGTCAGCGCCAGGTGCTTTTGCACCTCGTACAGCTTGCTGGCGTGGAAGTTGGCCAGCGGGTTTTCCTGGCCGTCGACCACGCCCTGCTGCAGGGCCACGTACAGCTCGGCGAACTTGATCTGCTGGGCCTCGGCGCCCAGGGCCTGGATGATGTCCACCAGCACCGCGTCGGGCGGCGTGCGCATCTTCAGGCCCTTGAGATCGTCCACGCTGCGCAGGGGCCGCTTGCTGTTGGTCATGTGGCGTATGCCGTTGTCCCAGTAGCCCAGCACCACCATGCCCTTGGCGGCCGATTTGTCGGCCAGCTCCCGGCCCAGCGGCCCGTCCAGCAGCTGGAAGGCCCGGGCCGTCGTGGCGAAGAGAAACGGCATGCCATAGGCCGCGTACTCGGGCACGGCCGCGGCCACCGCGCCCTGGGAATTGGCCGACAGGTCCAGCGCGCCCGTGCGCAGGGCCGTGACCATGGCCGCGTCGTCGCCCAGCTGGGCCGAGGGGGCGACCTGCACCTCGATGCGGCCCGCGCTGCGTGCCTTCACCAGCTCGGCGAACTTCAGCGATGCGAGGTGGCGCGGATTGTCGGGCGCGGCGCCGTGCCCCAGCGTGAGCTTGACGGCCTGGGCACAGGCCAGGGCCGGCAGCAGCAGGGCGCAGGCGGCCAGGGCGGCGCGATGGAAAAGCGTGCTTTGCATGGTCTTGTCTCCTTTGCTTGGGTTGTGTGCGGCCATGCAGGCCATGGCCAGGCGCGCGGGGCTCAGTGGATGAGCATCCCGCCGTTCACATCGAGCGTGATGCCCGTGCAATAGGCGGCCAGGTCGCTGGCCAGGAATACGCAGGCGCCGGCCACATCGTCGGCGCGGCCCAGGCGGGCCAGCGGAATCGTGGCGGAGATCTCGCGCTTGCGCTCGGGGCCGAGCTTGCCCTGGGTGATGTCCGTCTCGATCAGGCCCGGCGTGACGCAGTTGATGCGTATGCCATCGCCGCCGAACTCGCGCGCCATGGCGCGGGCCAGCCCCAGCACGCCGGCCTTGGCGGCCGAGTAGTGCGGACCGCCGAAGATGCCGCCGCCGCGCTGGGCCGAGACGGAAGAAATGCAGACGATGGCGCCCGCTTGCTGCCTGCGCATGGCCGGCAGCACGGCCTGGGACATGTACAGCGTGCCGCGCAGGCTCACGTCGAGCACGCGGTCGTAGTCGGCCCCGCCGATCTCCAGCGTGCCCACGGCCTGCGTGATGCCCGCGTTGTTGACCAGCGCGTCGATGCGGCCGAAGGCGCGCAGTACGGCGGCGGCCGCCGCCTCGCACGAGGGCTTGTCCGTCACGTCGGCCACCAGCCCCAGGTGCCCTT
>NZ_JTKZ01000700.1:0-1532 GCF_000799035.1 Delftia sp. ZNC0008 | reverse complement strand
GTTGGTAGAGCGCAACCTTGCCAAGGTTGAGGTCGACGGTTCGAACCCGTTTTCCCGCTCCAGTTTCTAAAAACTGCAGCAATGCTGTAGTTGTTTGATAGTGATTTTGGCGCGATAGCAAAGCGGTTATGCCCCGGATTGCAAATCCGGTTAGACCAGTTCGACTCTGGTTCGCGCCTCCAAAAATTCATTGCGAAAACAGTTCAAAAGGCCCTTCGGGGCCTTTTTTTTTCTGCGTCAGGATCATGGCTTGTCCTTGCTGTCTGGTTCGAGCCAGCCCCGTGCCCGGTCAAGCTCCATCTCTCCCTCTCTCTAAAGTTTCGGCACTCTGCGAGTGGTTCAGGGCTTGTTCTTCTGTGACATGAAGAGAATTCCATTCTGTAATTCATTGCCAGTTCGGTGAATTATTTTGTTTCCAATTGTTCTGCCTGGATCCTCGCCGCGAGCGTGCTTATTGGAAGTTGATTGGAAAATTGCAAAAAAGTGCAAATGGCTTGCCATTGGCAGTGGATTCAATTGGCCGGTCGTGGATATGATGCGCGCTTCATTCATCGAGAGGGATTATGAAGATCAAGCTATTGACGGCGATTGTTGCCAGCGGCGTGGTGCTGGCGGGTTGTAAAACCATGGAGTCCGCTGATGTGGGCGGGCTGCTGGATTCAGGCTCCACGGCCATGAAGGCCATGACGCTCACGGATGACGATGTGGTCACGCTGTCCAACGACTCCTGCGCGGCCATGGATGCGCAGAACAAGGTGGCCGATGCCAAGAGCAAGTACACGGTGCGGCTGAACAAGGTCATTGCCAGCATGCCGCAGGCCGTCAATGGGAAAAAAGCCGTCTACAAGGTCTATATGACGCAGGACGTGAATGCTTGGGCCATGGCCAATGGCTGCATTCGCGTCTACAGCGGCCTGATGGATCTGATGAACGACGATGAATTGCGTGGCGTGATTGGCCATGAGATCGGGTATGTGGCGCTGGGCCATAGCAAGAAGCGCATGCAAACGGCCTATGCGGCATCGGCTGCGCGCTCGATTGCAGCCAATAGCGGCAATTCCGCGTTGGCCTCGCTGTCGCGCTCGCAGGCCGGAGATCTGGGTGAGAAGTTCATCAACGCCCAGTTCTCCCAGTCCCAGGAGTCGGCGGCTGATGACTATTCCTTCGACCTGCTCACGGAAAAGAAGATGAGTCGCCAGGGCCTGGTCACATCGTTCCAGAAGCTGGCCAAGCTCAGCGGTGGCAGTGGCGGCAGCTCCATCCTGAGCTCTCACCCCCCGTCTGAACAGCGCGCCAAGCGCATGCAGGACCGCATCGACGGCAAGTAAGCGACGGCATGGAGCGGGCTGCTGTGCGGGTGGGCATTGATCCGCTTCGACGCGGATTTTTTCCGTACTTGGTCCGGAGTGCCGGAAATCTGCGCTAGAATTCAAGTCTGCTCTGTGAGGCGCACAGCTTGACAGATATGCGGGAATAGCTCAGTTGGTAGAGCGCAACCTTGCCAAGGTTGAGGTCGACGGTTCGAACCCGTT
>NZ_JTKZ01000415.1:0-5561 GCF_000799035.1 Delftia sp. ZNC0008 | reverse complement strand
CCGCGGCAGGCTGGGCGCCGGCGCGCAGCGTGGCGGCGCCGGGCAGCAGGCTGTCGGGCAGCGGACCGCCCACCAGCAACTGCAGGGCGTTGCGGTCACGCTCCACCTGGGAGGTGAAGCTGGCCACGTCGCCGCGCGCCGTGTCCACCGTGGTCTGGTTCTGGGCCAGCACCAGGCCCGAAGTCGAACCTATCTCATGCATGCGCCGCGTCAGCTCGTAGGCCTTCTCGCGGCTGGCCAGGGTGTCGCGTGCCAGCTGCAGGCGGGCCTGGTCGGCGGCCAGCGTGAGCCAGGCGTTGGCCACGTCGGCCACCAGGCCGATCTGCACATTGCGCCGGTTCTGCTCGCTTTGCAGGAACTGCTGCAGCGCGGCCTCGCTGAGGTTGCGCACGCGGCCCCAGAGGTCGATCTCGTAGCTGGCAAAGCCCAGCTGGGCCGTGTACTGGGTGCTGACCGATGCCGCCTGCGTGGCGCTGGTCATGCCGGCGGCCGTGCGCGCACGGCTGGCCTGGGCCTGGGCGTTGACGCTGGGCAGCAGGTCGGCGCGCGTGATGCCGTACTGGGCACGCGCGCGCTCGATGTTCTCCACGGCCACGCGCAGGTCGCGGTTGTTGGCCAGGGCCAGCGCAATGACCTCGCGCAGCTGCCGGGACTGCACCCAGTCCAGCGCGGCGGCCGCCTGCAGGCTGGCCTCGTCGGCCTGTGCCGGATTGGCTGCGGTGCTGCCCACCGTGTCGGGCACGGGCATGTCCGGCGTGCGGTGCTGCGGCGCAAGATTGCAGCCGGACAGCAGGGCCGCCAGCGCGGCCGCAGCGGCGAGGGTGGAACGGTGCATTCGGCGCCTCATGCTGCGCTCTCCTTGGTGGTATGGGGTGAGTCGGTTGCCTGCTGCGGGCTTTCTTCATCCGTGCGCGAGTGACTCTTGAACCAGCTGCGGATCAGCAGGAAGAACACCGGCACCAGGAAGATGCCCAGCACCGTGGAGGCCAGCATGCCGCCGAGCACGGCCGTGCCGATGGCATTGCGCCCGCCAGCGCCGGCACCCGTGCCGATGGCCAGCGGAATGACGCCGAAGCCGAAGGCCAGCGAGGTCATCAAAATGGGCCGCAGGCGCAGGCGCACGGCCGAGACCACGGCGTCGAAGATGCTCTTGCCCTGCTCCTGCAGCTGCACGGCAAATTCCACGATCAGGATGGCGTTCTTGGATGCCAGGCCCACCGTGGTCAGCAGGCCCACCTGGAAGTACACGTCATTGGTCAGCCCGCGCGTATAGGTGGCGGCCAGCGCGCCCACCACGCCCAGCGGCACGGCCAGCATCACGGACAGCGGCACGGTCCAGCTCTCGTACAGCGCCGCCAGGCACAGGAACACGAAGAGGATGGAGATGGCGTACAGCAGCGGCGCCTGCGCGCCCGACTGGCGCTCCTGCAGCGAGGCGCCCGTCCACTCGTAGCCTATGCCGGCCGGCAGCGTGCGCAGGATGTCCTCGACGATCTGCATGGCGGTGCCCGAGCTGACGCCCGGCGCGGCGCGGCCTTCCATTTCGTAGGCCGGGTTGCCGTTGTAGCGCATGAGCTGGGGCGAACCGTAGGCCCAGTAGCTGCTGGAGAAGGCGCTGAACGGCACCATCTCGCCCTTGCCGTTGCGCACCGTCCATTTGGCGATGTCCTGGGGCAGCATGCGGTGCGGCGCATCGCCCTGGATGTAGACGCGCTTGACGCGCTCGTTGTTCAGGAAGTCGTTGACATAGGTGCCGCCCATGGCGCTGGACAGCACGCTGTTGATGTCGGTGTACGACAGGCCGAGCGCGGCGGCCTTGCGGTCGTCGATGTCCAGGCGCAGCTCGCTGGCGTCCTCCAGGTTGGTCATGCGCAGATTGGTGAGCTCGGGGCGCTTGCGGGCCTCGGTCAGGAATTTTTCCTTGGCCTGCAGCAGCGCCTGGTGGCCCAGGCCGTTCATGTCCTTGATCATGAAGTTGAAGCCCGAGCTGGAGCCCAGGCCGCGCACGGCCGGCGGCAGCATGACCAGCACGCGCGCATCGCGGATGGAGGCCAGCTCCCGGGTCGCCCGGTGCGCGATCTCGGAGGCCGACTGGCCCGGCAGCGGGCGCTCCTCCCAGGTCTTCAGCCGCACGAAGGCGCGTGCCGAGGCCTGGTCGCCGTTCAGGCCAGAGACCTGGTAGAAGCTCAGCACGTCGGGCTGCCTGGCAAAGTAGTCGCGCACCTCGTCGAGCACGCCCTGCAGCCGCGTGTCGGCCGCGCCCGAGGGCAGGTTGATGTTGACGAAGACAAAGCCCTGGTCCTCGTCGGGCAGGAAGGACGTGGGCAGGCGCGCCATCAACAGCCAGACCACGCCGCAGACGGCCAGGAAGATCAGCATCATGCGCTTGGCGCGGCGCAGCGAGTACGCCACCGTGCCCTGGTAGCGCGCGGCCGTGGCGTCGAAATGGTGGTTGAACCAGCGGAAGAACCGGTCGTTCACCCCCAGGATGCCGCTGCGGATGGGGCGGTCATGCCCTGTCCCGCCCGCTGCGGGCGGCTTGAGCAGCGTGGCGCACAGCGCCGGCGTGAGCGTCAGCGCCACGAACACCGACAGCGCCATGGCCGCGACGATGGTGATGGAGAACTGCCGGTAGATCACGCCCGTGGAGCCGCCGAAGAAGGCCATGGGCACGAACACGGCCGACAGCGTCACGCCGATGCCCACCAGGGCCGGCGTGATCTCGCGCATGGACTGGCGCGTGGCCTGCTTGGGCGACATGCCCGTCTCGTGCATCACGCGCTCGACGTTCTCCACCACGACGATGGCATCGTCCACCAGCAGGCCGATGGCCAGCACCATGGCGAACATGGTCAGCGTATTGATCGAGTACCCGGCCAGCGACAGCACGCCGAAGGTGCCCAGCAGCACCACGGGCACGGCGATGGCGGGGATCATCGTGGCGCGGAAGTTCTGCAGGAAGATGAACATCACGATGACCACGAGGATCATGGCCTCCCCCAGCGCGCTGACCACTTCCTTGATGGAGGCGCGCACGAAGGGCGTGGAGTCCGAGCTGACGAAGTAGTCGATCTCGTTGGGAAAGAAAGGCTTGAGCTCGGCCAGCTTGGCGGCGATGGTGTCGGCCACGTTCATGGCGTTGGCGCCATCGGCCAGCACGATGCCCATGCCCGCGCCCGGCAGGCCGTTGAGCTTGGCCTTGATGGTCAGGTTGTCGGCGCCCAGCTCCACGCGGGCCACGTCCTTCATGAGCACCACCGAGCCGTCCACGGACGACTTCAGGACGATGTCCTCGAACTGCTCCACCGTCTTGAGCTTGGTGCGCGCCGTGATGGTGGCGTTCAGCTGCTGGTCCGCGACGGCGGGCAGCGCGCCCAGCTGGCCGGCCGAGACCTGGGCGTTCTGCGAGTTCAGCGCATTGACCAGGTCCGACGGCATCAGCGCGTACTTCTCCATCTTGGCCGGGTCCATCCAGATGCGCATCGCATAGTTGGTGCCGAAGACGTTGACATCGCCCACGCCGTCCAGCCGGCCGATCACGTCGACCAGGTTGCTGGTCAGGTAGTCGCCGATGTCGACCGCGGTCATGGCCGGGTCCTTGGAGAAGAAGCTGTAGGTGACCAGGAAGTCCTGGCCGCCCTTGTTCACGAACACGCCCCGGCTCTTGACGGCGTCGGGCAGGCGGTTCACGGCGGACTGCAGCTTGTTTTGCACCTGCACCTGGGCCACGTCGATGTTGGTGCCCGGCGCAAAGGTCAGCGTGGTGCGCGCGCGGCCCGAGGCGTCGGACGTGGAGCTCATGTAGAGCATGTTGTCGATGCCCTTGAGCTGCTGCTCGATGATCTGGGTCACCGAGTTCTCGACCGTCTCGGCCGAGGCGCCTGTGTACTGCGCGCCGATGGTCACGCGCGGCGGCGCGATGTCGGGGTATTGCTCCAGCGGCAGCGTGAAGATGGACAGCGCGCCGCCCAGCATGATGACGATGGCGATGACCCACGCGAAGATGGGCCGGTTGATGAAGAACTGAGCCATGTGACGGGTTCCTGCGGCTTAGCCGGCGGCGGGAGCAGGAGCCGCTGCCGGTGCAGGGGCTGTAGCAGGCGCCTTGTCCGCAGCGCCAGGTGCTGCCGGCCCGTCGGCCGGCTTGCCCTTGCGGGCCTGGGCCTTGGCGCGCAGGTCCACCTCCACGGCACGCACCTTGTCGCCGGGCTTGATGCGCTGGAAGCCATCGACCACCACGCGCTCGCCGGCCGACAGGCCGTCCTGCAGCAGCCACATATTGCCCACGGCGCGGTCGATGTTCACGGGCCTGCGCTCGATCACGTCGTCGGCCTTGGCCACCAGCACGCTGGCCTTGCCGGTCAGGTCGCGCGTCACCGACTGCTGGGGCACCAGCAACGCCTCGGGCGCCAGGCCCGTGGGCAGCAGCGCCTGCACATACATGCCGGGCATGAGCAGGCCCTGCGGATTGGGCACCACGGCGCGCAGCGTGACGCTGCCCGTGGTGGCATTGACGATCACGCCGGCAAACTGCAGCTTGCCCTGGTGGCCGTATTCCGTGCCATCGTCCAGGCGGATACGCACGGCGACCTTGTCGCCCTCCACCTTCTGGAAGCGCCCGGCATCCCAGTCGCGTTTGAGCTGCAGCAGCTCGCTGGTGGACTGGGTGAAGTCCACATACATGGGGTCCAGCTGCACGATGGAGGTCAGCGCCTCCGTCTGGTTGGCCGTCACCAGCGCGCCCGGCGTCACCGTGGACAGGCTGATGCGCCCGCTGATGGGCGCCTCGATGCGGCTGTACTTGAGGTTGATGCGCGCGGTCTCCAGATTGGCCTTGGCCACGGCCACGTCCGAGCGCGACTGGGCTGCGGCGGCCTGGCTTTCTTCAAACGCCTGCTGGCTGATGGCATCGATCTTGACCAGCTCGGCATTGCGCCGCGACGTGGCCTCCAGCGTGCGGGCGCTGGCCTCGGCCTTGGCCAGGGCCGCCTGGGCGCTGGCCTCGGTGGCGCGCAGCGAGGCCGCGTCGATCTGGTAGAGCTGCTGGCCCTGGCGCACCAGGGCGCCTTCGGTGAACAGGCGCTTTTGCACGATGCCCGAGACCTGGGGCCGCACCTCGGCGGTCAGCGAGGCGCGTGTGCGGCCCGGCAGCGTGGCCTCCAGCTGCTGGCTCTGCTTTTGCAGCGTGACCACGCCCACCTCGGGCGCAGCCTTGGCTGCGGCGGCGGGCGCTGCATCCTGCCTGGAGCAGGCGGCCAGGCTGGCGGCCAGTGCCAGCGCGCACAGCACGGCAGCACCGGGGCGCTTGCTGCGTGCAAGCGAGGCAGAAGGTTGTGTGTGCCCTGCGCCGGGCTGGGAATCGGAAGGCGCCGCAAGGCGCGTACTCGGCGAAAGAGGCACGTCAAAATTCATAGGAACAGCGAAGTCGTTGGGGGCATCGCACGATTGTGCAGTGCCCATATTTCTTGTTTGTAAAGTGGATGGCATGCCACCGCAGTCTCGTGGCAAGACCATCCAGGATGATGCAGGTGTCGGAGCGCGCCGACACATGCAAGTTCAAT
>NZ_JTKZ01000175.1:0-3730 GCF_000799035.1 Delftia sp. ZNC0008 | reverse complement strand
CGCAGAGGTCCGCGCCGGGGGCGAGCCACGGCCCGGCGTCGCGGCGGCCCGCTACCGCAGCGGCGCAGGCGAGGGGATAGGCCTGTCCATCGTCAAGCGGCTGGCGGAATTGCTGGACGCCACGATCGAGGTGCAGTCGGCCGCGCAGACCGGCACGACCTTTCTACTTCTGTTTCCGCTGCGATATGCCGACGAGTGACCGATAGCTGGGCCATGAGATGAAAAAAACGGGCACACAGGCCCGTCGTTTCGCGTGCGGGGCGCAGCCTGTGCCGCCGCCCCTGAGTCCGGTGCTCAGGACTCTTCGTCCATCTGCGACTGCAGATAGTTCTGGATGCCGACCTTGTCGATCAGGTCCAGCTGGGTTTCGAGGTAGTCGATGTGCTCCTCGGTATCGTCCAGGATCTTTTGCAGCAGGTCGCGCGAGACGTAGTCGCGCACGCTTTCGCAGTGGGCGATGCCGTCCTTGATGGTCTGCTGCGCGGTTTTCTCGCTGCTCAGGTCGCAAGCCAGGGCTTCGGGCACGTCCTCGCCGACTTGCAGCTTGCCCAGGTCCTGCAGGTTGGGCAGGCCGTCGAGCACGAAGATGCGGTCCATGAGCCAGTCGGCGTGCTTCATCTCGCCGATGGACTCCTTGTATTCCTTCTTGGCCAGCTTGTCGAAGCCCCAGTGCTTGTACATGCGGTAGTGCAGGAAGTACTGGTTGATGGCCGTCAGCTCGTTCTTGAGCTGGGCTTGCAGCCAGGTGATGACTTGTGCGTCGCCTTGCATGGGGAACTCC
The DNA here is from genome assembly GCF_000799035.1 of Delftia sp. ZNC0008. NCBI lineage: Bacteria > Pseudomonadati > Pseudomonadota > Betaproteobacteria > Burkholderiales > Comamonadaceae > Delftia > Delftia sp. ZNC0008. The sequence continues at coordinate 2,949 of NZ_JTKZ01000175.1, read as the reverse complement.
TTTGTTGTACGTGGGGGACCGCGCCGATCGCCGGCCGCTATAGGGGTGGATTGTCTAGGGTTTCTGCGTCAGATCAAGCAAACCCCTGTTATCACGCATTGGCTGCTTATGAGGCGCGTTCTCGTTTGCGGGCCGGCATGCTGACGCGGCTGCGGGGTTGCTGCATTGCCTTGTCATATTTCGGCCCAAAATAGCCTCTTCAGGCCGGTGGCGGGCTGGTCAAGCCCGCAGGCCTGGAGACAAGGATGTTCACATAGTTTTTGGCAATCGGATGAATTCAATCAATTCATTGGATCAATCGATGGCCTGGGCCTAGACTTCGTCCTGTGTTCACTCACCAACCACAAAGGAAACAGCAATGTCCGTGATCAACACCCAAATCAAGCCCTTCAAGACGCAGGCCTTCAAGAATGGCAAGTTCATCGAAGTGACCGAAAAGGACGTCCTGGGCAAGTGGGCCGTGTTCTTCTTCTACCCCGCTGACTTCACCTTCGTGTGCCCCACCGAGCTGGGCGACGTGGCCGACCACTACGACGAACTGCAAAAGCTGGGCGTGGAAGTGTTCTCCGTGTCCACCGACACCCACTTCGTGCACAAGGCATGGCACGACGCGTCGGACACCATCCGCAAGATCAAGTACACGATGCTGGGCGATCCCACCTGGGAAATCAGCAACAACTTCGAAGTCCTGCGTCCCGGCCAGGGCCTGGCTGACCGCGGCACCTTCATCGTCGACCCCGATGGCGTGATCCAGGCCGTGGAAATCACCGCCGAAGGCATCGGCCGCAACGCCGTCGACCTGCTGCGCAAGGTCAAGGCTGCCCAGTATGTCCGCAACCACCCCGGTGAAGTCTGCCCCGCCAAGTGGGAAGAAGGCGACAAGACCCTGGCTCCTTCGCTCGACCTGGTCGGCAAGATCTAAGCGGTACACCGCTTCCTGTTCACAGTTGAACTGTTGAAGACGCCCGGGTGCCTGGCGCCCGGGTTTTTTTTTCCCAGAATTTCGTATTTCCAGAGGAGTCCGACATGCTTGACAACAACCTGAAAGCCCAATTGCAGGCCTACCTGGAGCGCCTGCAGCGTCCGGTGGAGCTGGTGGCTTCGCTGGATGACAGCCAGGGTGCGCGCGAGCTGAAGGAGCTGCTGCTGGAGATCCGCGAGCTGAGCGACAAGATCACCGTTGTCGAGCACAACGATGCCCAGGTGCGCAAGCCCTCCTTCCTGATCACCAATCCCGGCGTGGACAGCGGCGTGCGTTTCGCAGGCGTCCCCCTGGGCCATGAATTCACCTCGCTGGTGCTGGCCCTGCTGCAGGTCGGCGGCCATCCGTCCAAGGAATCGGCCGAGTTGCTGGAGCAGGTGCGCAACATCGACGTGCCGCTGCACTTCGAGACCTACTACTCGCTGTCCTGCCACAACTGCCCGGACGTGGTGCAGGCGCTGAACCTGATGTCCGTGCTCAATCCCAAGATCAGCCATACCGCCATCGACGGCGGGCTGTTCCAGAAGGAAGTCGAGCAGCGCGAAGTCATGGGCGTGCCCACCGTCTTTGTGAACGGCGAGCGCTTCGGCCAGGGCCGCATGGAGCTGGCCGAGATCGTCGCCAAGGTCGACACCGGCGCCGCTTCGCGTGAAGCGGCCAGGATTTCCGCCAAGGACGCCTTCGACGTGCTGATCGTCGGCGGCGGCCCGGCCGGCGCGGCCGCTGCCATCTATGCGGCACGCAAGGGCATCCGCACCGGCATTGCCGCCGAGCGCTTCGGCGGCCAGGTGCTGGACACCGTGGACATCGAGAACTTCATCTCGGTCTCCAAGACCGAAGGCCCTCAGCTGGCCGCCGCCATGGAGCACCATGTGCGCGACTACGAGGTGGACATCATGAACCTGCAGACGGCGTCCAAACTGATTCCGGCTGCCACGGAAGGCGGGCTGATCGAGGTGCAGACTGCCTCGGGCGCCAGCCTCAAGGCCAAGACCGTCATCCTCTCGACCGGCGCGCGCTGGCGCAACATGAACGTGCCGGGCGAGGACAAGTACCGCACCAAGGGCGTGACCTACTGCCCGCACTGCGACGGACCGCTGTTCAAGGGCAAGAATGTGGCCGTCATCGGCGGCGGCAACTCGGGCGTGGAAGCGGCCATCGACCTGGCCGGCATCGTGCGCAGCGTGACGCTGCTGGAGTTCGCCAGCGAGCTCAAGGCCGATGCCGTGCTGCAAAAGAAGCTAAAGAGCCTGCCCAATGTGACCGTCATCCTCAACGCCCAGACCACCGAGGTCAACGGCGACGGCAAGAAGGTTACCGGCCTGACCTACAAGGACCGCACGACGGAAGAGGTCAAGACCGTGGCGCTGGAAGGCATCTTCGTGCAGATCGGCCTGCTGCCCAACACCGACTGGCTCAAGGGCACGGTGGAGCTGACCCGCTTCGGCGAGATCGTGATCGATGCCAAGGGCCACACCAGCGTGCCTGGCGTGTTCGCCGCAGGCGACTGCACCAACGTGCCGTACAAGCAGATCATCATCGCTGCCGGTGCCGGCTCCACGGCGGCGCTGTCGGCCTTCGACCACCTGATCCGCCACTGAGCTGAACAGGCGTGAGAAAGGGCCCGGATGCCTCGGCATCCGGGCCTTTTTTCATTCCGGCGCTGTCAGGCGCGTGCCTTGCCGGCGCAGGTGGCACACAGATGGCTGTCCAGCAGCCCGGTGTGCCAGCAGGGATTGCGCCAGGGCCTATGCGCCAGATCAAATCAATGAATGAGAACTATTCGCATATAATTTTTCTTCATCCAGCCAGCACATGACGCGCCAACGGCTGGCGGGCCGACCGCCAGCCGCTGCAACCAGAAGCCAGCTCTCGCACATCCATGTTGATCAGAGAGAGAGGGCTTCGCAATGGCTTATGACTTCGCAATGCAATCATGCGCCCGGCGGGCGCGCCATCCCCTGGCC
>NZ_JTKZ01000061.1:0-1685 GCF_000799035.1 Delftia sp. ZNC0008 | reverse complement strand
CCGCGTAGATCGTAGGAGGTCTTGATGCGACAGCACACCTCCAGGCCGTCCAGCGTGCCGGGCATCATCATGTCCAGCAGCACGATATCGGGCTTGTTGCGCTGGGCCACGGCCCAGGCTTCGTCGGCGGTGGGCACCTCCATGACCTCGTAGGCGCCGGACTCCAGCGTCATGCGCAGCAGTTTGCGGATGTCGGCCTGGTCTTCGACGATCAGTATCTTCTTCATGGCGGACCTTTCACAACGCAGTTGAAGGGGGCTGCGTGAGGTTAAATCATAAATATCAAATTCATCAAATTTATATTGAATTTTTCAATCGTATTTGATGCAAAATTGCTGCCATGTCCGAGAACAGCACCCCATCAGGCCAAATTCCGCACTACACGACTGCCGAGGTGGCAAAGCTGCTGGGCATGGCCGTGCGATCGGTCCAGCTCATGGTCGATCGCGGCGAGCTGGAGGCCTGGAAGACGCCCGGAGGCCATCGCCGCATTACGCGCGCTTCCGTGGAGCGCTGGCGCAGCAGGCAGGGCGAGCGCGCAGCGCCCGGGGTGCCCGGCGCACCAGCGGTGGCACAGGCGCCGGCCTCTGCCCAGGCGGGATCGGGCACCGGGCAGCGCGTGCTGCTGATCGAGGACTCCGTGCACTTCCAGAATCTGGTGCGCATGCTGGTGCAGCGTCACTTTCCCGAGGTCCAGCTGCATGTGGCGAACGACGGGATCACGGGCATGGCGCTGTACGGCCAGATCCAGCCCGATGTGCTGCTGGTGGACATCCTGCTGCCCGACATCGATGGCGCCGCCCTGATCACCACCTTGCGCACCCATGAGCAGTTCGCGCGCTGCAAGCTGCTGGTGGTCACCTCGCTGGAGGCGTCAGAGCGCGAGGCCTATGCCTTCGCATTGGGCGGCGTGCGCGTGATCCACAAGCCCCAGCTGGTGCAGGAGCTGCCCGAAGCGCTGGGCGGGCTGCTGGGCGGGCCGGCGGCGTGAACGCGCCCCTTCCTGCGGTCCTGCTGGTCGAGGACGATGCCTCGATTGCGCGGTTCGTTGCGCTGGCGCTGGAGGGCCTGCCCCTCACGCTGGTGTCCTGCACGAGTGCGGAGCAGGCCCAGCAACTGCTGCAAACCCAGCCCTTTGCCCTGCTGATCACCGATCTGATGCTGCCCGGCGCCTCCGGCGTGGAGCTGATCGAGTGGCTGCGCCGCTCGCCGCAGGCGGGCTGCTGCGCCGTGGTCTTCAGTGCCGGCGTGCGGGCCGATGTTGCGCTGCAGCTGGAGCAGTTGAAGGTGTGGCGCGTGCTGCTCAAGCCGGTGTCGGTGGCGCAACTGGTGGACTGCGTGGAGTCGGTGCTCCAGCAGCATGCGCCGCCTCCCCCTCCCAGGCAGGAGGCCGGGACGGGCGAGGGCGCCGATGCGCAGCCGGATGTGCGATCGGATGTGCAACCGGATGCGCAACCGGATGCGCCGTCGGACGCGCTCGCCATTGCCAATTTCTTTGGTGGCGACGCAGGCCTGTTCCACAGCTACCGTGACATCTGCCTTGCACACTTGCCCGACGATATCGCCCGGATGGAGGTCCTTATCGCGGAGCAGAACGCCATGGCCCTGCGCAGGCAGGCGCACAGCCTGCAGAGCGTGTTGCGCCTGCTGGGACAGGAGCGGGCCAGCGGACTGACCAGACGCGG
>NZ_JTKZ01000876.1:0-5423 GCF_000799035.1 Delftia sp. ZNC0008 | reverse complement strand
CAATGTCTCCGAGGCGGCGCGCCAGCTCGGCGTCAGCCGCTCCACCATCCACCGGCGCATCCAGCAGCTGCAGCTGGGCGTGCGGCATGCCCAATGGCGCGGGCCCTAGGGCCGAGCGGCAACCGGCAATACCGAAGCATCGCTGACACGGTGTTACAGGAGCTACGGCGTTCACCAGTAGATTGACGCGTTTCGTCCATTGCAGCCCCAAAAAAAGATGAAACCCAAGATCAACTTCATTGAACGCGAGCGCCTGTTCCGGAGGGAACTGAAACGGCGAAAGGTCAGGTTCCTGCCCATGCAGGTATTGCGCCGGCTGTTCGAGAAGGCAGGTGTCTGAGCCCTCCCCCACGGCTGCAACAACTGGAGCAGGTCTGGCTGCGCATGCAGCCTCGTCAAACCCGCCGCATTCAGCGCTACACTGCCCGGCTCGCTGCCCATGGGCGAAGCAATGAATACGGCCGGGTGACTTGGCATGTATGGGCAGCTTTGGCTTTGGATTGCCCCAGAAAAACGGGAGAGTGGCTTGCCGATATACAGCTTGTCTTGTGCCAATTGCTCCGCTCCACTGGAGATTGGAGGTGATACGGAACGCTTCATCTGCGCGCATTGCGGAAGCGCCCAAATTCTTGAACGTCAAGGCGGGATCATTTCACTGAAAAAGGTGGAACACTCCCTTCACGCAATCCAACGGGGCACAGATCGCACAGCGGCAGAACTGGCCATTCCAAGGCTGACGCAAGAAAAGCAGCAGATTCTGGCGCTACGTGCACAAGCGTTGGAAGCCCATCAAAAGAAGCGTGCACACGCACGTGGCCGAAGGTTGAAGCTGACCGGCATCAGCTTCCTCGTCCTGCTTCTTGCGGGTCCTACGGCGATAAACCAGATCAAGATGCCTGCCATCAACACTGCGCTCACGTTGGCGTGGATGCTTTCCTTGATCGTCATACCCGCTCTTGTTTTTCTAAAAACAAGGATGCCGCGAAGTACCCCCGCGCAAGTCATCAGTGATTACGACGCGCAATTGGCGTCGATTGAAGCCCACTTACAGGCCAATCGCGCCATTGTTTCCACCCTGCCATCTTGATGTGATGGCTTGTGAAAACTCTTCGCAGGCCATCTCCATGGGTGCTCACGCCCTCACCAACTGAAGCAGCAGCTGGCGTAGATCGTCCTGCGAATAGGGCTTGGCCAGCCGCGTCATTCCTGGTGGCAGCGCCGGTATGTCGGCAAAGCCGCTGGCCAGGATGAAGTTCAGGCCCGGGTATCGCGCTGCAATATGCCGGGCCAGCTCCACGCCGTTCATGCCGGGCATGGCGTAGTCGGAGATGACCACGTCGAAGCGCGCCTGCCGCGCAAGCAGGTCGATGGCCTCCTGCCCGGCGCCCAGGGTCGTGACGCGGTGGCCCAGGTCTTCCAGCAGGGCCGAGGCATTGGCCCTCACCAGCGGGTCGTCATCCACCAGCAGCACATCCAGGGGCCCCACGTCCTGCACGCTTTGCCCGCCCAGATGGCAGGCCGTGCTTTCGTCCTTGGAGACGGGCATCCACATCTCCACCGTGGTGCCGCTGCCCAGGGCGCTGTGCAGCACGAGCTTGCCGCCGGACTGGGCCACCAGCCCGTCCACCATGGCCAGGCCCAGGCCGGTGCCCTTGCCCACGCCCTTGGTGGTGAAGAAGGGCTCGACCACATGCGAGAGTGTCTGTTCGTCCATGCCCTCGCCGGTGTCCACCACGCGCACGCAGACATACGAGCCCGAGGCCAGGCCCGCAAGCTGGCGCGGCAGCGTGGTTTCCACGGCCGCCGTGATCTTGATGACGCCGCCGCCCGGCATGGCATCGCGCGCATTGGCAACCAGGCTGAGGATGCTGCTCTCGAACTGGCTGGGGTCGGTGGCGATGCGCGGCAGGTCTGAGGCCAGGGCCATCTTCAGAAAGATATGCGGGCCAGCCGTCTGCTGCAGCAGGCCTTGCATCCCGGTCAGCAGCACAGCGACGTCCACGGCCTGCGTCTTCAATTCCTGCTGCCGCGCAAAGGCCATCATGCGCTGGGTCAGCGAGGCACCGCGCTGTGCGCCGCGCGTGGCGATCTCCACCAGCGAACGCAGGCGATCGTCGGGCGGCATGCGCTTGCGCAGCAGTTCCAGGCTGCTGAGCACGGCCATCAGCAGATTGTTGAAATCATGGGCCACCCCGCCCGTGAAGCGGCCGATGGCCTCCATCTTCAAGGCCTGGCGCAGCTGGGCCTCGGCAGCCTTGCGCTCCGTCACATCACGCGTGACCTTGGCAAAACCGATCAGCTGGCCCTCGTCGTAGATGGCATCGATCACGACCGATGCCCAAAAACGCGAGCCGTCCTTGCGCACGCGCAGGCCTTCGGCCTCCATGCGGCCGGTGCTGACGGCCGTGCGCAGTCCCGCCTGTGGCAGCCCCGCCTGCTGGTCCTCTGGTGTGTAAAAGCGCGAGAAATGGGTATGGAGGACCTCGTCCTCTTCATAGCCCTTGATGCGCTTGGCACCCAGGTTCCAGCTGACGATGCGGCCCTCGGGATCCAGCATGTAGATCGCACAGTCGGTCACGCTCTGCACCAGCAAGGCAAAGCTGCGCTCGGCGCTGGAAAGAGGGCTGGACCGGGAAGGCACAGCCAGAGCCTGCGATGCCCCGGACGGGGGTGCATCCGCCTCGCGCACACTCAGCAGCAGGGCCAGGCTGCCATCGCCGAGCCGTACGCGCGAGCTGCATGAGGCCACGGGCCGCTCGCGTCCCGTGCAGGTCAGCAAGGGCCAGAGTCTGGCCTGCCGTGCGGCGCCGGCGGGCTCGCACTGGCTGTTGAACCAGCCTGCGCGCCCGCTGCTGGCGACGAAGCGGTCCTCGAAAACACTGCCCTCCAGGGCATCGCCGGAATGCTCCAGCAGGCTCAACGCATGGCGGTTGCAGCGCGCCAGGCGTCCATCGAGTCCGACGACGAAGACTGCGTCCGGAAAGGCCTCCAAAGCAGCAAGACCCGGATCAAGGGGGAGTTGTGCGTCGGAGCCTGCAGGGGCCGGCGCCAGACCAGTCGAGGTCAGCATGTGAACGACTCCGTAGGCAAATGGGTTGAACGAGCCGGAAAAATTGTAAGCACCACGGGTTCATCGCAAGCGGTTGCATCACAGGATCAGGGACGAGCCTCCTGCTCGTGCCCGGCAATTGCGGGCGAAGGCGCAGCCTGGAGGTCCGGCTCGGCATGCAAGGCCTCGCTGAGCTGGTCCACCACCAGCGCCCAGGTCGCATCGGCATGCCACTGCTGCGAGAACAGGGCACGTTGCGCGTCGGTCCAGAACGGTGCATCCACCAGCAGCGTGTCCTTTTCCAGCCGGTGCGAGAGGATGAACTGCTTGATGCCCTCCGGGCTGGAGTCCAGACCCAGCTGGTCGAAGAGATTGGTCATGGTAGGTTCGGCTGTGATCATGGGGGGGTCCTTGTTGTGACGGGGTTGGCTCAAGGCTAGAAGCTCGGCCGGCGGCACCATGTCGGACACTGAAGCAAGCTGCCGTCGGCGGCCCTTCTGCGAGTGGGCCGCAGCGCCCGCGCCGTGCAAAGCCCTGCTCCTACACGGTTGCCTCGGCGGTCCGGCGCACCATGCAGCCATCTCATCACAGGACATTGCATTCCATGAAGAAACTGCTGCTTGCCACCGCCATTTCCTTCGCAGCTGCCGCTGCCCTGTCACCCGTCCATGCCCAGGTGGGCAAGGCCGCCTCCGAAGCCGCCGACGCTGCAGACCACAAGGTGAAGGAAAAGCAGGCCGACGCCAAGGCCAAGGACAGCGGGCCGGTCGGCAAGGCCGTGAACAACGTCAAGTCGGACTACCACAACAAGCGCTCCAAGCAGTCGGCAGAGAACGCCAAGGAATCGCTGAAGAAGGCGACCGAGTAGACGGCAACGCCCGGATAGACCAAGGCCCACTCGCGTGGGCCTTTGTCTTTTGGAGAAGCCCGGGGCCATGCCGGGCGCAGCCTCAGAAGCTGTGCCGCAGCGCCAACATCACACTGCGCGGCGCACCGGGCAGGTTCAGGTCGGGGCTGGTGCCGTGGGCGGACACGATGCAGCAAGCAACTCAGGGAAGCGGCGCGCGCATTCCCGTCAGGCCCGGCATGACTTCCCGCATGGCCGCAATGAAGGCGCGCAGCCGCGCCGGCTGGTGGCGCGCGGGTGGGTAGACCAGATGCACGGGCAGCGGCGCCGCCTGCCAGTCGGGCGCCAGATGCACCAGGCGGCCCGCCTCCAGATCGTCGCGCACGATCCAGGCCGAGGCCAGGGCCGCACCCAGCCCGCCCAGGGCGGCGTTGCGCAGCGCATAAAGGCTGTCGGTGCTGAGCCGGGGCTCGAACTGCAGGCGCCAGGATTTGCACACCCGCTCATCGCCCACGCGGTGCAGTTCCAGCTCGCGCTGGTAGAAAGTGCGCAGCGCAATCCAGGGCAGCCCCTGCAGCTCGCGCGGGTGCTGGGGCACGCTGCCCTGCCCCAGCAAGGCAGGCGCGGCCACGGCAATGCGCGGCACCTCGGCCACGCGCAGCGCGACCACCGATGGATCAACCACGGCGCCCACCTGCACGGCGCAGTCGATGCCTTCGGCAATGAAGTCCGGCTGGCGGTCATGCAGCAGCCATTCGACCTTGACGGCCGGATGGCGGTCCAGAAACGCCAGCAGCGGCGCCATGAGCTGGTCCTGGCCAAAGGCGTGGGGCGCGACCACGCGCAGCAGGCCGCGCGGCGTGTCCTGGGCGCCGCGCAGGTCGGACTCCAGCGCGTGCCATGCCTCCAGCAGCTCGCGCGCATGCTCCAGGCAGCGCTGGCCGTCGTCGGTCAGCGCCATGGCGTGGGTGGAGCGCCGCAGCAGGCGCAGGCCCAGCGCGCGCTCCAGCGTCTGCAGGCGCCGGCTGACCGTGGGCTGGGTGGTGGACATCTGCTGCGCAGCGGCCGAAAGACTGCCGCTTTCGACGATGCGCACAAAGGTCTGCAGCAGCTCGATGCGGTCAGCGCCAGAAGGCAGGGGAAGGTCGGCAAGGGTCATACGCCAAGCGTATATCGATTCTGCAGGCGCAGCCACTACCGTGGTGTACTGCGCCGCACCACACTACGGCCATCGCTTTTCAACTGCGCCTGACAGGCGCCTCAACATGTCTTCTATTCAATCTACGCATATGCAAACCGCTGCGGGCGCGCAGGCTGCCGGCGTGCCGGCATCGCTGGTGCTGCTGATGGCGACCACGGCGGGCGTGGGCGTGGCCTCGCTCTACTACAGCCAGCCCATGCTGGGGGTGCTCGGCCCCGACCTGGGCGCAGGCGAACGCGCCGTGGGCTTTGTGCCCACGCTGACCCAGCTGGGCTATGCGCTGGGCATTTTGCTGCTGGCACCGCTGGGCGACCGCATGGACGCGG